>CAYMNX010000818.1:0-11812 GCA_964391905.1 uncultured Rhizobiaceae bacterium | reverse complement strand
CGCAGCGCCTCAAGGCCGGGATCCTCCATCATGGTTGAACGGATGGGCTTGCGCTCGAGCGTGATGCTGAGCGCCGCGAAGGATTTGGCGCTCGGGGTTGGCGTGAAAAGAAGTGCCGTGCCGAAGATCGCATCGATCGAGCGCTTGCCGTTGAGCGGCTCGGGATAGGGCAGGTCATAGGCGACCAGCCCCACCGGCCGATCGTCACTCGCAGCCTGCGCTGCGGCATCGAGAAGCCCCGCCGCAAAGCTCCAATCGTGACCGCAGATGCTGGTCGTGGGGGTATGAGATTTGGTTGCGATGGCCCAGTAGCCCGAGGGCGCGTTGTGGACGGAATTGTGGAAGCGTGTCGGCGATACGTCGAGCTCGGCCGCGACAAGGGATTGAAGAATGCCGTGAAGGGTGTCGCCGTCGCCCCCCGATGAGGTGAAGACCGTCGCCGCCTCGCTGGGATCGCGCTCAGCGTTGGCGAAAGCCTCGGCGCCGACGAGCAGCGCGAGCTTCACCGTCATCACCATGCGCCGCCGCTCATTGGCCGGAAGCAGCGGGCTCGGCGGCACGCTGGTCGGCGTCGCGGCGTAGGGTTGCTCGCCACGCAGCACGGGAAGGCTCCCGGCCCAGCCGTCGAGCCCCGGCGCGCGCAACCCGATGCCCTCGACGAAGAGCCGTATCATTGCGCGCGTCCCAGGATGAGGCTGCAATTGCTGCCGCCGAAGCCGAACGAATTGGTCATGACGAGATCGAGCGGGGCACGCCTCCCCGCGATCGCATAGCCGCTCTTGATCGCCGGATCGAGGGTGCGCGTATGTGGGCTGCCCGGCATGAAGCCGTGACGCAGCGCAAGCGCCGAGATGATCGTCTCCACAATGCCGGCGGCGCCCAGCGCGTGTCCGGTAAATCCCTTGGTCGAGCTGCACGGCGTCGCGGTGCCGAAGAGGCCTGAAATCGCGCGGTCTTCGCTGGCATCGCCCGCCGGCGTCGCCGTGCCATGGAGGTTGATATAGTCGATATCGCTTGCGGCAACCCCTGCCGAGGCGAGCGCGCGCTCCATCGCGAGCCGCGCGCCGGCCCCATCGGGATCGGGCGTCGACATATGGTAAGCATCGCTGCTCTCGCCCAGACCCAGCAGCATGATGTCGTCCGCTGCGCCCTCGGCATCCGCCTTCTCGACCAGGGCAAAGCCGGCTGCCTCGCCGATCGAGATGCCGTTGCGCGCGGCATCAAAAGGCCGGCACGGCTCCGACGACAGGAGACCCAGCGAGTGGAAGCCGTAAAGCGTCGTCGCACAGAGCGTGTCGGCGCCGCCGACCACCGCCGCGTCGCAAAAACCGGCCGCCATCATGCGTGCGGCATTGCCGAAGGCCTTCGCCGTCGTCGCGCAAGCGGCCGAAATGACCACGGCCGGCCCTTCGAGGCGAAGCGCCTGCGACACGAGCCGGGCGAGTGCGAAGGTGTTGTGCGTCTCGGCGTAGTAGAAGTCGGCCGGCAGCGCGTTGACTTCGACATTGCGGCGGCGATAGGCGTCCTCCGTATTCTGCATGCCGGACGTGCTGGTGCCGAGAAAGACTCCGATGCGCGCAGCGCCATATTTTTCGCGCGCGATGTCGACCGCAGCGGCGAAGCCATCCTGCGCGAGCGCAAACATCGCCAGGCGGTTGTTGCGGCAATCGAACGCGGCGAGGTCGCCCTCGAGCCGAAAATTGTCGAGCTCGGGAATCTCGCCGACCCAGGTCGCAAGCCCGCCCTCGAATTGACGCGCGCGCAACCCGCTCTTGCCGGTTTGCAGCGCGGCAAAAGTCGAATCGAGCCCAACCCCGAGGCTGGTGACGATGGCGAGATGACGAAGGCGAACCGGTCGCAATTTTTCCTTCCCTGTATTCCTACTTCCCGTTCTCTATCTTCTCGCTGTCACGGCCGATAGGTGGTGACAAAGGCGGGATGCGACAGCGCCGCAAGCCGCGCTTCGACAGCGGCTGCGTCGCGATCGACATGGTCGTAGAAGCGCTGCGCGAAAGCGGCAAAGCCGTCGCGCGCGGACGATGCTTCCATGGGCGTACGCTGCGCCGCCGCGGCGCGATAGCGCGACGCGAACCATTGCAGATTGGCGCGGATGTCGGTGTAGCGCGGCTCCGCGAAGATCGTGCGGAAATTGCTCTCATAGGAGCCGAAGACAGGATCGTCGTAGAAAAGGAGATGAAGCCGCGTGTTGTAGATGTCGTTCTGCTGGATGATGGGCTCGGCCTCGGCGAGCGCGCCGGGCTCGATTGGCAAGCGATCGTTTTCCATCAAGTCGCGGCGCACCGCGTCATCGGCATAGAGCGCGTGGAGGTCGGTCAAATCGGTATCGTTGGTGCGGCGCATGAGATTGACGAACTCGTTCTTCTGTACCGGAAAATCGAATGCCGAGATGCGGATGGAGCGATCCGTCTCCCATTCGTTCCAAATTCCGGCGGCGGCCAGCGCGTTATGCGCGAGATGAGTGCAATTGTTCTGCACCACGTTCCATTCGAAATCCTTCTTGCCGTCCTTGTATTCCGCGTTCACCGCGTTGAGATAATCGACGACCTTCACCATTTGGGTGCGGCTCAGCGGAACGCGCGCGCAATAGCGATCGCGGGCGAAGCCGATCGCGTAATCCGTGCCGATCGAGACCTCGTACATGTAATCGCGTCGATCCATGCCGGCCGGCATATCGTCGAACACCTTCTCATGGAAGACGATGCCGTCCAGCAATCCCTTCCGTTGCGCCTCGGCCTGGGTACGCTCGTAAGCTGCGCGGGTCAGCCGCTCCTGCGGCCCCAAGCCTCCATTAAAGAAGAACGCGCGGCCATCGGTTGCGATCCAATTCGCGTTTTTGAAATGCGCGTTGACGCTGAGGCCGACCCCTTGATCGGGAGCGGGGCTGTCGCCGTCGCAAAGCGCCACCGTCGGGTAGCGGGCGTCGCGCTCGCGGCAAACGCCGCTTAGATAAAGCACCGAATGCCCGCCCCAGCCGCCGCTCGTATCGGCGCCGAAGCCTGGCTTCTTGCGGATTTGCGACACCGCGCAAAGCTCTGCGTAGTAAGGATAAAGCCGTGTGTAGAGCGCCTCGTTATCGGCCGTTACGGGGATATCGAAGGTACTGTTGCAGCCGGAGAGCCAGAGAAGGATGGCGATAGCGGATACGATCCGGTGGCGCATCGGCGGTCTCTTTCTGTTCATTCCATCCAGCATACAGGATCGGCCCCGTCCGGTCTCGCTTCAGGAGGGCGTGGCGGCGGCTCGGCGAAGCGCTGCGCCGCCAGGATTGACCGCCAAAGCATCGAGCCGGAATGGGAGACGAGCCTCATGCGCGGCGTCCCGCTTGCGCTGCGCGCCGATCGGATGCGCCGCCGCCCGTCACGATGGCCGCGAAGACGAGGCTCAGGAAGGCGCCGATGGCGACCGTCATGCCAATCCCATGCAGGACGGGAAGGCGCGCGAAGGACAGGACGCCGAAGCCGATCACGGTGCAGAGATTGGCGAGCACGAGCGAGGCGACCATGCGCTCGGCATTGGGATCGGCCCAGTCCTGACGCTCGAAGAAGATGCAGTAATTCGATCCGACGGCGACGGTGAGCAGCAACCCGATCAGATTGAAGATCGAGAGCGTCTCGCGTCCGATCGTCAAGATCGCCGTGGTGATAATGACGGCGGCGGCGAGCGGGGCGACGATCACGAGGACGCGCCGTGCCGAGCGCAAGCTGACGGCGAGCAGCGCTACGATCACGAGGCTGCCGATCACCGCAAGCAGAACCGCCTCGCGCCGGTAGGTTTGCAGCAGGCGATCGGATTCCGTCTTCAGATCGACGAAGGTCACGTCCGGCAGATTGAGCGCGGCGATGCTTGCGCCGACGCGCCCGGCATCGTTGACGCCGCGCAACGACAGGATGCAGTTCCATTCTCCGTGGCTCTCGAACAGCAACGAATCGAGCTTCAAGGCGAGGCTCGTTCCCTCGAGCGATGCGCGATCGAGCAGCTTCTGGCTCTTCGCCGCGGTGACATCGGCGATGAAGGGCGCGAAGAGACCCGGCTCGAAAGGTAGATCGGCAAGCGCCGCCGTGAGCCGCTCGCGCAGCGTTGCCGGATCGGGCAGGGCCGCTTGGCGGGCGCGCTGCGTCGCGTCGCTCGGCAAATAGCGATCGGGCGCGTCGAAGCCTGCGATGACGCCTTGGCCGACCAGCGCATCCAGCGCAGCCGAGAGCCGCTCGCTGAGGCCCAATGCCTGCTGCGCATCGGGTGCCGACGCGACGATGAGGTAGCGAACATCCGGTGCGCCGATGTCGTTGCGCAAGCTCTGGTCGAGCTTCTGGTCGGAAGCGGGGATGGGATCGAGGCTGGTGAGATTGTCCTCCCAGAACGGGCCGCGATGCAGCGCAAGCGACAGCGCGGCGCCAAGGAGAATGAGGAGCAATGGCAAGCGCAGCGTCGAGGCGCTGCGGACGATGGCGAGCAGGGCAGGCGCAAAGACCGCCGAACGCGCGGTCGCGAAGTTCTTCGGCAGCAGCTGCGGCAGGACGGCGCGCGTGACCGCGACGGCGACGAGCAGCCCGGTGATCGAGAACAAGCCGAGCTGCGCGAAGCCGGTGAAGCTCGAGAACAGCATGGCGCTGAAGCCGCATACCGAGATAAGGACGCCAAGCTGCAGCAGGGGCCAGATGCGCGGCAAGGTCGCCTCGGGCGCAGTTCCGGGCGCGGTCTGGGTCAGGAGGTAGATCGCGTAGTCGACGCCCTCGCCGATGAGGGTCACGCCGAAGCCCAAGGTGATGCCGTGAACGAAGCCGAAGCCAAGGCTCACCGCGGCGATGCCCGCGATGGCGCCGCTCGCTACTGGCACGAGCGCAAGAACCAGAATGCGCGGCGAGCGATAGGTGAGAAGGAGGATGGCCGAAACCAGGAAGGTCGCGATCAACGAGAGCCGCGAGACGTCCTCCTCGATTTGGGTTTTGGTGTGGACGGCAAAAACGGCGGGACCCGTCAGGAGAAGCCGCGCCGGCGCCGCGCCCTCGGTACCGCTTTGCGCCGCGGCGTAAAGATTTTGGATCCGCGCGAGCGCGACCTCCTGGCTCGGGATGTCGAAGCCGGGCGCGCGGGTCTGCACCACCAGAAGGGCGCGGTTGCCGTCGTGCGAGAACCACACACCGTCGCGGCGGCTGGGCTGGCTATCGCCCGAGAGCTGCCCGATCAAAGCGAGGATCTCGCCGGTCGGATCGGCCGGCAAGGTGCGCTTGACCAGCGGGCTTAGATCCGAGCTCAGCAGTTGCAGGTCGCGCTCGAATGCATCATGCAGGCCCGCGACGCTGAAGCGCGCCGGCGTGACTTGCGGGCTCAAGAGATAACGGTTGCGCCAGAGAAACTGCCCGTCGGGCGATTGCGCCGCCGCCGTTCCCGTCTCTTCGCCATTGTGGGCGAGAACGAAAGCCGGATCGGCGCGGAGCTTCTGCGCAAGGTTTTTGCTGAGCTTGGCGAGGGCCGATGTTGGCGCGTTCTCGATGCCGATCAGAATGAGGCGCGCGGCGACGCCGTTCTGGATTTGCTCGACCAGCACCTGCTGCGCCGGCGAAGGCGAGCGCGGCAGGAAGGCCGACATGTCGGCGGAAAAACGCGTCGTCGCGATAATGGCGCTGCAGCCGAGGAGAGCCACCGCCCAGATGATGACGGCGAGGCGCGGCGCCAATCTCACCCTCCGTCCTCGACGATCGTCACCTCGGTACGATCGCCGTCGTGCTCCAGCGTCTCGATGCGTGTGATATGCGCCTTGCTTCCGGAAATTCGGATCGACTGCACCATCTCTTGCATTTGCCGATCGCGCGGCTGCAGGCTCATCTGCCAGTCGGACGGGCCGCCATCCAGCTGGACGGTATAGACCGCCTCGAGCGCCGAAAGATCGCCCGCGAGTGTCGCGCGCATGCCTTCGATGAAGGCCCAAAGTTGTGGATAATCATTGCGGTTCAGCGTCTGCTCCCGGCTGTCGCGATCGATGGTGATCGTGTCGCCGTCGATAAGAAAGCGCTCGGGCTTGGGCTGCTGCGTTTGCTTGAGGAGGCGCGCCGGAGCCTCATAGATCATGATGCCGCTATCCTGCAGCGGCCGCTTCAGCATGTGCAGATATTTGCGCTCGGTGAAATGCGCGCGCGAGCTCTTCACCTGCGCGAATTCATGGAGGAGTTGCGGCAGGCCCCAGGCCTGCGCCGCGGCTTCGGCGCGTGCCGGCACCGGTAGCGCGAGCAGCGCTGCCGGCAGCAGCATTAATAAGACACGAAGCGGACGAGCCTTCATTATTTCCAGAAATCGTAGAAGTTGAACCAATTATAGGGCGCGAGCCGGCAGTAATGCTCGAGCCGCGCGGCATAGCGGCGAACCGTCTCTTCCACCTCATCGGGACGCGTTTCGCGCCTCGATTGACTGAAATCAGCGAGACGCTCGAAATAGACGTCGTAACGCCGGCCGCCGCGATAGAGCCCTACCATGAGCACGACGGAACGGCGGAGAATCGCTGCGAGCCGAAAGGGACCCGCAGGGAAGGGTGCCTTCTCGCCGAGAAACTCGACGACGATGTGCTCCTGATCGTCCAGGGGCAGGCCGCGGTCGGCAAGAATGCCAATGAGGTGCCCCTGATCAAGGCGCCGCTCGACGGCGAGCATCGAATTCGCGTGCCCGAGCGCGATCACTTCGAGCGCAAGATTGGGATTGATGGCATTGAGGACCGAGTTGATCTTGCGTGCATTTTCCTCATACATGAGCAGGCTGAGCTTCAGCCCCGCCTGCCGGTGTCCAAGCGCGCGCAAGATCTCGAAGCTGCCAAGATGCGCGCCAAACAAGAAACATCCTTTGCCATGGGCGAGTTCCGCTTTGGCGATCTCTTCATTCTGGACGCGGACGTCGAAAAGCCGCAGCTCGTCATTAAGAAGATAAACGCGGTCGAGCACGCAAGCGGCAAAGCTGTGATAGTGGCGGAAGCAATCGGCAAGAGCGGGCTCGTGTTCGAGCACATGGCGCAGATAGCGGCGCGAGGCCAGGCGCGACGCCTTGGAGAAGACGAGAAAATAGAGGCAGATGGGATAGAGCAGGAGGCGCGTCATCGGGCGGCCGAGATGGCGCGCGATCCAGACGATCAGCCGAATCGCGACGATGGCGCCCCGTTCGCCGCGCGTCGCCCAACTCTCCTCCTCCGCGCCGCCTTTGTTCATTCCGGCTCGATGCCGAGGCGGAGCGTCCCCGTCGCCACGAGTTCTTGCGTCGCGATCAGCGAGCATTGGAAATGCGTCTCGCCGCGCTCGTCGTGCCACGCGATCCGGATCGCATCGCCAGGACGCACCGGGCGCAGGAACTTGACCGCGCGAATGGTGGCCCGCGTCGCGTCTCGGCCGCCGGCAATGGCGTCGAGCACCGTGTCGAGCAGCAAGGCGCCGGGAATGATGGGATTGCCGGGAAAATGTCCCGCAGCGGTGGGATGGTCATCGGCAAAGCGCCTGTCGCAGAAAGAGGGCACCCGATCGTCCTGCCCTATGGCGTGCCGCCGGCGGCGAGACGGATGATCGCTTCCCGCGGCAGCTTGCCCATGACATTGCGCGGCAGGGCGTCGACCAGCAAGAGCGGCCGCGGCAGAAACGCGGGATCGATGCGTTGCCGCAACGCGGCGAGGATGGCGGCGGTCGAGAGGCCGGGCGCGACGGCCAGCGCCATGAGCCGCGTCGTCGTCTCGCTCGTCTCCTCGGGCATGAGGAAGACGCCGTCATTGACCCCGGGTATTGAATTGAGATGGTAGTTGAGATGGGCGAGGGAGGTGCGCTTGCCGGCGATATTGACGAGATCGGCGGTACGCCCGTGGAGGAGGAAATAGCCGGGGCCGCGCAGCTCGATGATATCGTTGAGCAGCACCTCGCTTTCGACCGGCGTGCCCGAAGCCCAGGTGCCGGCCGCGTCCTGCCGCAGCTCGACGCCGTCGAGACAGCGCCATTCATCGCTCGCCACGGTACGCCGCACCGCGAGCTGGCCGGCCTCGGAGCAGCCATAGATCTCGAGCAACGGCGCGTGAAAGCGCGCCTCCGCCTCGCTGGCGAGCTGCGGCGCCAAGGGCGCGGTCGCGCTGATGATGAGATCGAGCGCGGGAAGCGCACTCGCATCGGCAAGGAGCGCGCGCAGATGAATCGGCGTCGTGACCAGAATGCGGGGCCCGGGCGTCGTTGCGATGCAGGCGCTGACATCGCCCGGATAGAAGGGGCGGGCACCATGCAGCCCAAGCCCGTGCTGCAGCGCCAAGAGGACGGTTGATTCGAGCCCGTAGCTGTGCTGTTGCGGCACGGTCCCGATGACCGTGGCGCCGGCAAAGCCGGCGATGCCGAGCCGCGTGCCCGCCGCAAGCGCGCTGCGCACGAGGCAACCCCAGCTCTTGAGATGCGGCATCGGCTGGCCGGTCGAGCCGGAGGTGAAGAGCATGACGGCCGGCTGGTCCTCGGGAAAGGAGGGGATCGCCGCGAGCCGCGGCGTCGCATCCGGCGCGCGCATCGGATAGGAGAGGCGGGGAATGTCGATCGCAGGGGCGGCTTCGTCGTGAAGGCAGTAGGCCTCCTCGAAGCGCGCGGCGATTTGCGCGAGCACGCCGGGCGCGTCGCTCGGCGGCATCAGGCTTACTTGCTCGCGCATCAACGCGGCAGCGAGCGCGACCGTAAAGCGATAGCGATCGCTGCAGAGATTGATGACATGGCGCCGCCGCGGCAGCAGCGCGGCAAGCCGCATCGCATCGCCCAGGAATGCGCCGACGCTCACCTTCTCCCATTGGTAAAAGCCGAAGAGGGAGTCGAGCCGATCGTGACGGACAAGCGAATGTGCGGTTGCCATAACACGCCAGGAAGAGAAATAGATTACACCGAATCCGCTTGCCTCGGGCGGCTCTCGGCGGTTTTTGCGACGATCCGCATCATGTCGAGAAAGCTGTCATGGGGAAAGTCGCGAAACCGGTAGACGCGGTAGCCATATTCGATTGCGAACATCGCCAGCACGAGCGGCAAGTTCAGCACATTGACGAAGAACGACCAGGTTTCGAGCGGCGCCCAGAGATAAAGAATGAGCGAGAGGAGCAGTTGCGCGGCAAAGAAGAGGCACCACGCTGCGGTAACGCGGCGCGTATGGATCATCAAATCGCGCGGCAGCGGGCCGCGCACCGACACGACCACCCGTGTCAGGATCGGCACATTGCCGGGCAAGAGCGAGACGCCAAATCCGACAAGGAGCGCCACATAGGCGAGGGCGTGCGGAATTCCCGGCATGATGCTGAGGCTCAGACCCTGTTCCCTCGCCCAGAGCAGCGCCACGACCAAAAGCGCGCCTGCGGCGACGAGCCATTTGATGCGGGCGGGATGGCGCGCACCGGCGGCGATGCCGAGAATGGCAAGCTGCAGCAATGGAACGATGAGAATGAGCGGCGTCCAGCTCGCGCGCGCGATCGCCGCGTGGATCGCCACAGGCGCCGCAAGAAGCGCAAGAACGGCAACGATCTTGCCGGCTGAGACGGCGCGTCGATACATTCAACGCGCCCGATGCTGCTGGATATAGTCGTTAAGGCTGCGCAGCGAGCTGAAGATCAGGACATTATCCTTGTCGTCGGCGCGCAGCTTGACGCCAAAGGTCTTCGAGACCGCCAGCGCGATCTCGAGAATATCGATTGAATCGAGCCCGAGCCCTTCATCGTACAAGGGCGCGGTCGGCTCGATCTGCGCCGGCGATATCTCCAAATTGAGCGTGGTGACGATCAGTTGCGCCAGTTCGATTTCTTGTGCCGTTTGCGTCTCAGACTCTCTCATTTCCGCCTATCTCTAGCCCGTTCCTGGACCAAAGACGATAAGCCGGAGTGCTCACCGCCCATTCCGGGGGGCAAGCTACCATTGTTTCGCGGGCGGTAACAGGTCGAGTTGAAGGCGTTTTAATGCCGATTTCGGCTTTTGCTGGACGCCGCCGCGACGATCGAGCACGTTCGAAGCTACCACCAGTCACAGGATGATCCCGCGGGGCGTCCCGCACCGCAGCAAGCTTTTTGCCTCGGCTCAGAGATATTTGGTCGGCCGCCGGATGGTACGCCACATATGAGCGACCGGGCTGTTATCATAGCCGAGGCCTTCCGGCGGTTGGCGGAAGTTGCGGCCGATGATGTCGACGAAGGGCTCCCAGCTCACCTGCGCCTTGGGGTCGAAGGAATAGATATCGTGGACGGTGATGAGCCGCGCGGTCATATACCATTTGTGGTTTCGGGCGCGCTGATAGGCTTCCTTGATATAGGGGTCGGGCTCGTAATCGGCGCCGAAATAGGCGGTATAGAGCGCCGGGTATTTATAGCCGGCCGCTTCGTCCGGAAAGAAGCGCAGCGCCTGATGGGCGCGGATCGCCCAGCTCACCTCCTCGTCGACATAGGGCTCGAGCAGCTGCGCGCCCCAATAGCCGTGATCGCTTTTGATGAACATCGCATTGGCGATGTCGTGCAAAAGGCAGGCGAGAATGACCTTCTCGTCCATGCCGGCTTTCAGCGCATGAGTTGCGCTTTGCAGCAAATGATTGGCGCCGCGCGCGCGGAACTTGAAGAAGTCGAGGAGCGTCGGTCTCTCGGGCATGCGCGGCAGGCGCGGATCATCGCCAATGAGGAAAAGCTTGCCGGGATGCGCCTCGAGATTGGCGAGCCCCATGCCGTCGGCGCCGAGCTTGCCGTCTTCCATATTGGCGAGCGCCGATTTGGTGATGACGACATCGAGCTCGTCGATCATCCTTTCTTCCAGCGCATCGGCTTGTTCCGTCAGCGACAAGGTTTCGGCCATGAGTTCCTCCGCAATCGTTATTGGTTCAAATGGCGCTTCAAGAAAGCCATGGTGCGCTCATCGGCGAGCGCCGTGACCTCCTTGTTGTAGCTTGCCGCGGTGACGCGGTTGAAAGCGTGATCGGCGCCCGGATAGCGATGAAGCTCCGCCTTGTCCTGGAGCGCCTCGATGATGATCGCTTGCGCTTGCGGCGGAACGTGGCGGTCCTTCTCGGGAATATGGAGCAGCAAGGGGCGCCTGATCTTCGCGGCTTCGGCGATCCTTTTCTCGATGCCGACGCCGAAATAGCCGACATTGCAATCGGCATCGCTGCGCGCCGCCATGAGAAAGGCGAGGAGCCCGCCGAGGCAATAGCCGACCGTGCCGATCTTGCCGTTGCAGGCGGGATGGGCGCGGAGATAGGTGGCGACGGCTTTCAGATCCTCGACCGCCTTGTCATGGTCGAATTTCGCGGCGAAGCCGAGCGCCTTCGGAAAGCCGTCGGGCGCGGCGGGATCGATCTGCACGGCGGGCTGCTGGCGCCAGAACAGATCGGGGCAGATCGCGACATAGCCGCGCGCCGCGAAATCGTCGGTGAAGCCGCGCATCTCGGGATTCACCCCGAAGATCTGCTGCATCATGATGATGCCGGGAACCTTGCCGCGTCCGGCGGGCGGCAGGCTCAGATAGGCGCCGAATTGACCGCCGTCGCGCGAAGGAATGGTGATGTCTGTCATGGCTACTTCGTGGGAAGGGGAATGGCGTAGCGCCGGTCGACGACTTGATCGATATCGACATCGCCCTTGACCATGCCTTGCGCGCGATACCAGGCGATCTGCCGCTCGACATCCTTCACGTCGAGGCGAAGCTGCGGATCGGCATAACCGATGGCGAATTTCATCTGGTCGACCGTCTGGTTCAGATACTTGCCCATGATAGCATAGATCTCGCCGGCTGTCGGTCCATCGTGGCGCTGCTTATTCGCATCGGCGAACGCATTGTCGTACTCG
>CAYMNX010000817.1:0-12269 GCA_964391905.1 uncultured Rhizobiaceae bacterium | reverse complement strand
GAGGTGCGCAACACGCTGAGCGGCGTCAACATCATGAGCCCGGCATCCGGCGCCGGCCCCAACAACATCAAGAAATGGGGCTGGGCGATCGAAGGCGGCGGCTATCTCAACACCTGGGGCCAGGATCAGTGGAAATTCCTGATCAATTACAGCCACGGCCTGCCGAATTTCTCGACCGACTTGTCGTCGAACAATTCGGGCGGCATGTTCTGCAACGGCTTTACCGGCAGTTGCCAGCTGATCTCGGATCTCGGCATGGCCACCAGTTACACCCACCGCTTCAATCCGAATTGGCGGTCGACGGCGGCCTTCGGCTACAGCATCTTCAGCAAGCCCTCGAACGCATCGGGCTTGACCAATGTGGCCTCGGCGGCCGGCGGTGCGGCGCAGCTTGCGAGCTTCGAGAAGAATCACCTTGCTTCGCAGCTGAACCTGGTCTGGAGCCCGCTGCCCGGCATCACCGATGTCTATATCGAATGGGACCATTACACGCGCTGGGTGCAGGCGTCCAACACCTCGGCGAATGCGAACGCCTATAGCGTCGGCATCAACATCTTCTGGTAAGCGCGACGCGCGCAGAGACCCGCCAGCCGAAAGGCTGGCGGGTTCATTCTTGTCTGGACGATCGGCGCGGTCGCCGATTCGATGGTATTTTCCTTCAGCCTTGCCCGAGCTGGGCTTCGATCTTCGTCAGCGCGCTGCTGAGCCCGCTACGCTCCGCCGCGGTGAGCGACATGAGAATCTCGGCTTCGAAAGCCTTCACCACCGCCAGGGTCTGGCGGTAGATCTTGGCGCCGCCGGGCGTCAAGGCGAGAATCGCGCGGCGACGGTCGACCGGATCGACTTCGCGCGTGATATAGCCGGCGCGTAGCAGGCTCGTGACCACGCGGCTGACCCGGGCCTTGTTCATGCGCGTTTGGGCGATGACGCTATTGGCGCTCATCGCGCCGCTGCGGCCGAGAATCGCCATGGTTCGCCATTCGGGGATGTTCAGCTGATGCCGTCCGCGACAGAAGCGCGTGACGTGGCGCATCAGCCTGTCATTGAGATGGGCGAGCCGGAAGGGCAAATATCCGCCAAGCTCCGCCGGCGGGTCCAAAGCGGCGCGCATCGTCGCCGGTCGTGTCATCGCTCTCATGCAACCTTACCCTGGGACGGAGGCACGGCGGCACCGTCACCCGTATCCTATGCCGATATTAGATAGTCTGATATAACTAATGCCCATGAGGCAACAATAAACACAATGGAGAACGCGATGTTGGGGGTCATTGGCGCACGGGGGAAGGAGGAGGAGGCTCAAACCCGATGGGAGCGGACCCGATCAAGCCGCGGATGGCGACATTGCAATCTTCCACCACTCATGGCGATGGCGAAGCCGATCTTTTTCGGTTAGGCTCTGACGTCGGCGCGGGGAGCATGCCTCTTATGAGGTCTTGTGCGTCAGATATCTTCGCCAGATCGGCGATCGTCGGGGCTGCCATCGCGTTCGGCGTGCTTGCGGGCCTGGCTTTCGATGCCATCGAGGTGAACGCGCCCTATCTGTCGCTTCTCCCCGGTGTCGTCATCAGCTCTCTGCTCGGCGGCTTCCGCCTTGGTGCCGTCGCGACCATCCTCAGCGGCGGCAGCTTGCGCTATTTCTTCGTCGAGCCGTGCTACTCGCTGGGGCTGCCCAAAGTTTCCGATTCGCTCCATATCCTGCTCTTCCTTGGCGTGTCGCTCCTCATCTGCTACGCCATCGACATGCTCATCCGCTCGAACGATGCGCTAAGCCGCGACAATTTCGTCCTGGGCCATAAGGTTTTTGTGCTGCTGCGCGAGATGCGCAGCAAAGCGCATGAGAAGGGCCATCATCAAAATCGCTGACGCTTTGGGCGACGGGCGGCGCCCGCCGCGCCGCGCCGCGCGTCACTTAAGCGATCACCCCGACATCGCCGCGGCGATCAGCAGGCCGGTCGCAATCTGAGCGCAAGCGAGCACCAGCGCCGGCACGACCTCGCCGCGCTCGATCGACGCCGGCAGATGACGGATCACGGTAGCGACGACGAGAAAGGTGATGAGCTGCAGCACCAACGTCACCACACCCCAGAGGGCGATGTCGGAGAAACTGACGCTGTTCGCCATCATCGCGGCGAGCGGGATCGCAAGCGCCAGGATCTGTCCCGACAGCGAGATGGCGGCGGCGACATTGCCGTGGCGGATAAGGCTGATCTCGCGATAGGGGGTCACCATCACATAGATGACGATGCCGATGCCGAAGAGGACGAGCGTCGTCGCAAGATGCATCAACAGGACCGGAAGCCCCACGAGGACGCTGTGCCACGCTCCGCTCACACTCTCCCCCTCGCTTCCTCAAGGCGCCATTATCGCGCGCCGCTCGTTTCGATTGAAGCATGGCGCGAGCGCTCGATGCAACGAATTGGGCAAGCGATTTCCCCAAAGGATAGTGTCAGGTCCAAAGCTTCTTTAACGCTCCCTGTGGCAAAATCGCGCAGTCCCGGCTGCGACGTTGCGCTTGGGAATTCTTGGGGGAAGACGTGTCGTCGAGCACCGGTGTCATCAGCGCGGGCGCGCCGAAGAAAGTCGAACTTTTGTCGGTGACGGTGCGCAACTACGAGGTCCAGCGCTATGCGAGCGGCCGCTGGATCGTCGACAGCGTCGCCGATGAGAGGGATGTCGCGATCGCCGTGGCGCAGTCATTGCTCCGCAGCGCCAGGGCGCCGCATGGCGTGCGCGTGATGGCGGTGCAGACAAAGCCGAGCGGCGAATACAGCCAAGTCACGATTTTCCGCCGCGTGCCGGGCGAGCCGGAGCCGGCCCCATCGGCGCCGGTCTCGCGGCCTGCGCCGAAAACCGACGTGAAGCCCGCGAGCGAGAAGCGCGACTTCAAGCATGTCGATCCTCCGGCCAAGCCGGCGGCGCGGACAAAAGGGCGCTTCGCCGCGATGATGCTGGCGTTGAAGATCGCCTTCATCGTCGGCTTCGCCGTCGTCGCCTTCGCGATGATCCACTTGCTCGGACGCTGAGGCGCCTTCGGCACGCTTCGACGCGCGGCTCAATACCACTGCCGCAGCTCGATATGAAAGCCGTTCGGATCGGCGATCTCGGCGCGCGCGTAGCGGCCCTCGCGCTTGAAGGGGCCCCAGACGCATGGCACGCCCTTCTCCTCGAGGAAGCGAAGCGCCGCGTCCATATCCTCGACTTCGAGCGCGATCATGCGAGCGCCGAGATGCTCGCCGCTGGCGGGCGGCGGTGCGGCCATGCCGCGATCGGCATAAGTGATAAGCTCGACCGTGGTGCCGCCGAGCTCGAGATAGGCGAGATCGATCGCCGCTGCGCCCGGCCGCTCGATGCGCTCGCGTGCGCGCAGTTCGAAGCCCAGGAGCTCCCGATAGAATTTCTCGGTACGCTCCGGCTCCGCCGTCAGGATCTCGACATGATCGATGCGCTTGAACATGGCGCGCCTCCCGCGATCGCCTTCATATCGTCGTCGCCCTCTGCGGCGGCGCGATCTCCGCATACTGAAGCACGGGGCGCGTATTGCCGCCAAGTGGCGGCGATCATTCCGTCCCGGGCAGCGGGATGGCGTAGCGCCGGTCGATCAGCTCGTCGGCTTTCACCGTGCCGCGGAGCTGGCCCTGCGCCGCATACCATGCGATCTGGCTCTTGATCTCCTTGATATCGATCCGTCCCTGCGGATCGACATAGGGCGTCGCCTTGTCGATCGTCTCGGGCTTCATGCCGGTGAAATTCGCAAGGAGCGCGAGCAGCGCCGGCGCGCCGGGCCCGTCCTTGCGCTTGCCGTTCGCATCGGTGAAGGCGTCGTGGAAATCCTTCATGCCCTTGCGATAGGCGATCAGAAAGCGCTTCACCAGGTCGCCGCGCTCATTCGCCGTCTTGGTGCCGGTGAAGGCGGCACTCCCCGTATTGCCCGGCACATCGTCGCCAACCCAGGACAGCACCTTCACCTCGTTCTTGGCGATGAGCGGCAAGGCCGGAGTCGCCGGGATGATGCCGGCATCGACGGTGCCGCCGGTCAGCGCCGAGACGACATTGGTGTTCGACTGTAGCGGCTTTACCTCGACGGTCTTGAGATCGACGCCGAACTTGTCGGCGATGCGGCCGAGATTGAGCTGCAGGCTGGTGCCGAGCTGCGTCACGGCGACACTGTGGCCCGGCAGACCCTTCGGCGATTTGAGCCCCGCCGCGTAAGATTTGAGCGAGCCCAAGAGCACGATGTTGTAAAAGCCCGGCTGCTCATAGCCCGAGGCGGCGATCATGCGCAGCTGACCTTGACCCGCGAGCGTGTAGAACGCCGCCGAAAGGCCGGCGACGCCAAAATCGACCGCGCCCGAAGCGACCGCGACCGCGACCGGCTGCGCCGAATCGAAAAACACCATCTCCGCATCGATGCCCTGGTCCTTGAAATAGCCGCGCTCGACCGCGATCGGCGTCGCCGGATAGGAAAGGAGCTTCGACAGCCCAATCTTGATGCTTTCGGCCCGCGCCGGCATGGCGGTTGTCGCGACCACGGCCATCGCAGCGAGCGCAAGCCCGAGTTTCTGATTCATTTGGCGTTCTCCCCGTTTCGACCGCCTTCTTAGCCGATTGCGCGTGCCCGGCCAATCGATAAAGCGAAGAGCATCGGCCGGCCGCCCCTTCGCCCCGCAATGCGACGGATCCCCATCGACCCGAAGCAGCGTCGCGGCTGGCGCGTCTTTCGGCGAAAGCGGCGGGCGTCGAGCCGCCGCTGCGCTACGCGCGAAACGGCTTTTCTCGTCGTTTCCCTAAATTTAGGTTTCATCGCCTAGGATCGGCTGCCGTATCGAAGCGAGGTTGCGACGAGGAAGTTCGCGCGATGCCACATCAAAGAATCATCTCGAATTCCCTGGTTTTCTTTGCGGCCTTTCTTGTGAGCGTCGCCTTGGTAACCGTCTGTCGAAGCGCCGTGAGCGAAACCTTTTCATCGCATCCAGCGCAGCAAATTTTGACATCGGGGATCAATTACGATTGGTGGGCTCGGGAGCAGCTCGATGCGCCGCCATTGTCGCCGTCGCAGATTTCCCAACTGAAGGCCGCCGGCTTTCGCCACCTACGATTGCCGCTCAATCCACGCTCCATCGGCTTTGACTACGTGCATTTGTCGGCTGCGAATTGCGGCCAAGGAAATAGCCCCGTCGAGACGTTCCTGCATCAGACGTTGCCGGCGCTGCGGCGCGCCGATATGGGGCTGGTGCTGACGATCGACAGCACCGAAGACAAGGATGCGATCGCGCGGATCGTTGATGAAGCGGGCAACGGGCTCGAGCGTATTCTCGAATGCCTCGTGAAGGACGCGGCGGCCGCGGATCCGTCATATGCCCCGCGAAGGATCGTGATTGGAAACTTCAACGAGCCGCATTTGGAACCGGCTCTTTGGGCGCGGCTTCAAGAAAAAGCGCTCGCGGCGGCGGCGCGCGCGCATCCGTCTTTTTTCTTCCTCGCGACGCCGGCCTTTCCGACACATCTCGGCGATCTCCTGAAGTTGCGGAGCTTGGCCGAGCCCAATATCGGCTACGAGTTCCACTACTACGAACCCTATGTCTTCACGCACCAGGGCGTTCCGAGCGGACCCCCATGGCTTCGCGACAAGGTGTCGGTCCGGCTGCCGAAATCCGGGAATGAGGGAGAAGGATCGCAATGCCTCGCCCGGCGCAAGCAATCGGCGAGCGAGGGCGGCGGCTGCGTGACATGCGCGGCGGGTTCGAGCGACGAGTTCTGCCGCGACTTCCTGCGCACCAAAGCGGCCGCGTTCGGCCCCGACTATGTTCGCGGCCAGTTTGCCGCGCTCGCGGCATGGGCGAATGGACGCTTCGTCTACATCGGAGAGTATGGCGTGAACAAAGGGCGGGTGAGCGGTACGGGAGCAGACGCGGCATCGCGCCTATTCTGGCTTCGGACCCTGTCGTCGAGCGCAAAGGAATTTGGCTTCGGGAGGGCCGTGTTCGAGATCGGCTGCGGCATGGCCGTCAGTCGCTCGACGGTCTGCTCGAGCGCGGCGTTCGAGCGCCTCGACCCGCTTGATTTGGATCCCGCAGTGCTCGACGCGCTGCGCTGAGTTAGGCCGCTTGGGCCAGGCGGGCCAAACGCTCGGCGGCCACTCTCGAGCCGAGATCGCGCGCCGTTTGCAGATGGCTGAGGCCGCGCGCAGGGTCCGACTTCCCGGATCTTCCTTCGAGGTAAATGAGGCCGAGGAGATAGCTCGCATGCGCATGCGTCCGCGTCAGCGTGTAATCGAGGAGGGCGTCCTCGAGGCGCTTCCAGTCGCGAGCGCTTTCCGCCCCGTCGGCCTGCTTCAGCTCCGCGATGCGCTCCAAAGCCCAGAAATCGCCGAGCGATACGGCTTCTTCATAAAGCGCAAGCGCCTGTTCCTTGCTCTTCGGAACGGCGTTGCCATTCGCATAGCAGGCGGCCAATAGGGTTGCGGCGGCCGATACGCCCTTCGACTTGGCGAGATTCAGCAGACGAAGCCCCTCGCGTTGATCTTGCGCGACAACATCACCCTGAAGGTAGCAACGGCCGAGGATGAAATAGGCATAGGGCTCGCCGAGGGTCGCCGCGGCAGCGTAGAGCTGGAAGGCCGGGCCATGCTTTTTGAGCGCCCAGAGCTCATTCGCATCGCGCAAGAGCTCCTTTGCCTGAACCTGGCGGGCGAGCGCGAAGGCGGCGGAGGGAACGACGTCGCGATAGATCTCGTTCAAGCTGGCCATTTCGCCGCCTTGATCTCCGCTCCCGTTCGAATACTTGACCGACGGAAAATAAGCCGGACGCTCGCCGCGGTGCAGCGGAGAGAGAAGGCGCCAATCCGCGCCCGTGCCGCCACAGAACTGAGCGAGATACCACAGCGCTCCCATTTCGTGAGCGTTCCAGGCCGGACGCGCCAAGGCGGCTTCGACGCGCGTGCGATCCACCACATGGCTCAACTTGCCGGCGTTATCCATGATGAAGTCGCGGAATGCCGCGCGATTGGCGTCGAAAGCGGCGTAAGTGCCCTTCGGCGGCGCTTTCTTCGTCGCAAAGGCCGGGAAGGCCGGCGCGAAGCGCTCGGCTCCGCCTTCGGCGATGCGCAAAGCCATCGGCCACCGTTGCGCGCCGAAGGGGCAATCATAGGTCAGCCACGGATCGAGCCGCCGCAAAAGCTCGTAATGGACGCGCTCCTCGAGCCGAGCGGCAAGGCCGAGCGTATAGGACGCTTGGACGATCGGGTCCGTCATCAGCATATATGGCGAGTGCTTTTGCGCTTCGTCCTTCATCTTGATCAGTGAAACGTAATGAAGGACGCGGTTCTCCATATAGAGGCGCCACGCGATATTGCCGGGGTCCTTGGTCGTCTGGTAATAGGCTTCCAGCTGCTGTCGAAACATGTCGGCCAAGCTCTGCCGCGCCGGCGCCGTCAGAATGTCGAGCCGATCGAAATTGCCGAACAGCTTTTTCATCTGCAGGAACGAGGCGTTGAGGTTGAATTCGGCGGGCGCGCTGTCGATCACGTCGCGCAGGCCCAATTCATGCCCGATCGCCTGAATGCCCGGCGATTTTTCCGCGCGCCAGGTCAGCGCATCAGACGGGGAGCTGCGGCCTTCGGTGAGGAACAGATGCTCGGGAAGCATGCGCTCGAGGTCGATCGTCTGAAAGACGCTGTCCCGAACTTCGTGCTTCATATCGTAATGCTGCGCGATCGTCGCCGCGACGACCACGTCATGCTGATAAAGCGAGCCATGCGTCGATATCGGAACGTCGCGAAAGCGCTCGTGGCGGTTCAGGACCGCGAATAAGAGCCGACTGTCTTTGCCGCCGCTCAGCGGAAATCCGGTCAGAAGAGGGCGACCGTCCGGCGCAAAGAATAGCTCCGCGACGAGGTCGAGCTCGCGAATGCGATCATTCCAAAAGCGATCGCGATCCTCGCGACAGGCTTTTGCCAAATCGGCCGAATCCCAGGGATCGTCCGGTGCCGGCGGCCGGGTGACAGCGCCCATTTTGATTTTGGGCTCCGCACCGGCGCGGATGACTTCGACGCCGTCGAACAGCGTGTTGGCACCGAGCGGCCAGCCGCAGCCAATCGTGCAGGCGACATAGCGCTCATCGAAGCTCGGCGTCGTCGTCTCCGACAAGGCCGTCGCCGCCATCAGCTTGCGGTTCGCAATGATCGTCACGTCGCCGCGCGACGCGATATAGAGCGGATAGACCGTGCTGAGGTTCCTGCGAAACGCGCCGTTGCCGGCCTCATCGATATCGAGATGAAGATACTCGCCGAGAAGGATCTTCCCGCGCTCCTCGATCTGCCATCCCTGGCGAATGCGAAGGCCTGCGCTCGAGGTCGTGACATATTTGCTGGTCGGCGCATGCGGATCGTTGATCCACGCGATCGCGCGGACGCTGACCGGCGATTTCGATGCCTGCCACTCGACTTTTGCCGATGCTTTGAAGGGCAGAAGGTCGATCGCGTTTTTCTTGATCCATTCGAATTTCCGCTTTCCGGCTTCATCGGATGGCGCAACGATCAACGCGAATACGAGCATCTAAAATCTCCAAGCGTGGCCCGCGCCGAATATCTCGTTTCTATAAGCGGATTGGGATCGCTCAGGGATGATCCTGTGCGGGTTAATCCCGGCGAGACTTGTTCGCTGTTTTAAGCGCGGATGCCTAAGCGTCGGTAAAAGTGGGGCGGCGCTTCCGCACATTTCTGCGGCGAAGCCGCCCCGGAACCGAAATATCGCACGGCCATATTTCCGAGCGGCGGAGCCGGTCGCTGCAGACGATGCCGCCGCTGTTAGCGCAGAGTAATCGTTCTGCTTCCGCGCCGGTGCAGGGCGCAAAGAAACCGCGGCAAAATCGGCGTTCTTTCGCTCTGTCGCGCCAGCGTCATCGCAGCAACAATTAAGCGCAAGGTAACCGATCCGGACACATCTTGCGGTGCATCATTCGTACCGAGGGGTTGCCGGTGATCAGTTCCTACGTTTTCAAAGATTTGCTGAAAATGCCGCAAGTTCTGACTCTGAGCGGCGTCTGTCCCCAGTTCGGCATTTTCACGCTCAACTTCATCGATGCGCAAGACAGGCAGCCGCTCCATTTCGCGTTTCGCATCGATCAAAAGCAGATCGCGATCAACGACAACACCACCGGCGCCTGGGGCGTCGAGCGTCACATCAATGATCTGACCTTCCCGCTCGGTCTTCCCTTCGAGATCACCATCGAGTTGCGCGCCGACAATCTTGTCCGCTTGGCGATGGACGGAAAGCTGCTGCAGGAATTCAGATGGCGGTGCGACCCCGCGATCGCCGTTCGCCTCGACATGGCCGGCGCCGATTTCAGCCTCTTCCGCGACGATCGCGACGTGCAGAGCCTGCCCGAAAGAGTGGGGCTGCCGAGCGCGGTGGCGCAGGCTGAAGAGGGCATGCCGCTCGTGGCCGGCGGTCTCGACCAGCTGATGCGGCAATTGCACGAGCTGCGCAATGATCAGCGCGATGCGAAGGAGGACGTCACTGCGCGCATCGACCGCCTCGCCGCCGATCTTGGCGATTTGCACAAAGTCGTCCGCGGCGTCGCCGCGAGCGTTCAAGCGCTCATCTCGCATGATGTCGGCAACCAGAACGCGATCGCGCAGGTTAAGCCTGCGGCGCTGCCGCCGCGGCAGCTGCGGCCCAGCACGACCATTCTCGAGGACGAGTTCTTGAAAGGCTGGGGTCCCTGGCGTCATCATCAGCACGTGAAGCTCGGCGAGCTCGGCCTCTTCACCATCAAGCAGGACCGCAGTACGCCGGGAATCGAGCGCGAGGCGGTCGCGGTCGAGCCCAGCACCTTTTATCGCTATAGCATCGTCGGCGCCTATAAGGCGGCCAACAAGAAGCTCTATACCGCGGCCTACGATCCCGACAATGATCTTCTGCTGACGCCGGCACGTTATGTCGAGACGGAATCGGCGTCGACCTCGACGGTCTTCATGACCACGGGGCGCACCAAGCGCGTCGTCTTGCGCGTCCTCATCGAGATGCCGAAGGAGGGCGACGAGTGCCGGATCGAATCGGCCAAGCTCGAGCTCTTGGGCCGCGCCGACCTTTATACGCCGCAATATGAAACGCGCCAGCGCAAGAAGATCTGCGCCTCGCTCGCCTCGGTGACGGGCCGCGAGGAGATGGTGATCGACGCCGTCCACAGCCTCTATCCCTTCGTCGATAAGGTCCGCGTCTATTTGAACGGCTATCAGGAGGTGCCGAAGGGCCTGCTCCTGCCGCGCGTCGAGATCGCCCGCTCGCAGCAATATGGCGATGACGGCGATGCCGGAAAATTCTTCTGGTGCGAGAGCGACGAATCCGATCTCAATCTCATCTGCGACGACGACATGATCTTTCCGGCCGATTTCGTCGAGAAGATGGTCGCCTCGCTCAACCGCTACGACAACAAGGCGGTGATCGGCCTTCATGGCATTCTCTTGAAGCAGCCGACCCCCGCCTATTATCACGAGAAGTTCCGGCATGTGCGCCGCTACATCCACGGCAACAATGTCGATTATCAGGTCCATGTGCTCGGCACCGGCGCCATTCTCTACGATCGGCGCAGCCTGAAACTGCAATGGCGCGATTTCCAATATCGCAACATGGCCGATATCTGGCTCACGGAGAAGGCGCAGGAGCAGGGCGTTCCCCTGGTCTGCATCGCGCGTCCGCGCAACTGGATCATCCAGAACAAGCTCAAGACGCCGGTGCAGACGATCTACGATGCCTCGCACGGCAAGACCGGCACCGGCTTCGACACCGGTACGGTCCAGACCGCGGTCATCACCGACAAATGGCCGGTGACCCTGCAGCCGCTCGTCGAGAAGGGCCAGCGCCGGCAGAAGATCGTGATGTCGATCACGACCTGGAACCGCTGCGACTATCTGAAGGACTGCATCGAATCCTTCGAGCGCACGCGCTCGACCGACTACGATTGGGTCCTGATCATCGCCGACGACGGCTCGACCGACGGCACGCTCGAATATCTCGACAACCTCTTGCTGCCGCATGAGATGCACATCATCCGCAACAAGGGTCGGTATGCTTGCGGCCAGACCAATACGATCTTCGAGCTCTGTCAGAAGATCGGCTTCGACTTCGCCTTCAAGATCGACGACGACATTCTCTTCAAGAAGCGCGGCTGGGATAAGCTTTATATCGAAGCGGCACGCGCCTCGGGCTATCCCCATCTCTGCCATCGCAATTGGCAGCAGTTCACCATGCTGAAGCGCAAGAACAATCCCAGCTTCTCGCCGCCGCCGCCGCATGTCGATGCCTCGGGCGCGTGCGAGACGATCGTCGGCGTCTGGGAATGCGACGGCTGCCTCTTCACCTTCACCTCGGAGATGATCGACAAGGTCGGCTATTGCGACGAGAAGAATTTCCCGATCCGCGGCCAGTGGCATATCGATTATTCGATCCGCTGCTGCCGCGCCGGCTTCAACGATCCCAAATATTTTTACGACGCCCGCGACAGCAACCAGTTCATCGAGCTGCAGGCGAACAAGCCGACCTATCGCTGCAGCCTCCCCTGGGGCGAGGAATATAAGAAGACCAAGGATCCGGCCGAGCTCAAGCGGCGCGAAGCGGTCATGCGCGACGAAAGCCGCGTTTATATCCCGCTGCCGACGGCGTCGAGCGGGCCTGCTTTGGTTCGCGGCAGCGCTACGGTCAACGAGTTTTTCGACAAGGTCTTCGTCCTCAACCTTGACCGCCGCCCCGACCGGCTACACGCCGTCAAGGCGCAGATGGATGCGCTCGGCATCGAATTCGAGCGCTACACCGCGGTCGATGGCAAGGCCAAGCCTCATATCGATGAATGGATGGCCTATTCGCAAAAGCCGCTGGTCGAGACGCCCGAGGGCGTCAAGAAGCTGACGCGCTCCAAGGATTTCTATCAGAGCTACGACAGCCCGGTGGCGCGCACGGCCTATCTCGAAGCGAAGATCAAGGCGAAGGCCATCCGCACGCCCGGCGCCTGGGGTTATATGAAAAGCTATATCGGCATTCTCGAGAAAGCGCTGCATGAGGGCTATCGCTCGGTGCTCGTGCTCGACGACGATGCGCTCTTCCATCGCGACTTCAAATCGCTCTTCGCCAAGGCGGTGCGCGAGCTGCCCGATGATTGGAAGATCTTCCAGCTCGGCGCGCTCCAGTACGACTGGGGCGATGACTGGATCACAAAGCATTCGGAGCATCTTTATCTCTGCAACGGCTCGAGCGTCGGCTCGCATGCGACCGGCA
>CAYMNX010000816.1:0-6216 GCA_964391905.1 uncultured Rhizobiaceae bacterium | reverse complement strand
TGGCAGTAGTGCTCGTCGCGGCGGTGTGGGAACTTCGCCGTGACCTGTCGGCGAAGGCCGGCTTGGTACTCGGCCTTTGTCTCGGCATCATTCCCCTTTTCAACCTATTTCTGATCTTCACCTACGTCGCGCATTTCGGGCAGGAGCATTCCTATTTCCGCTATATGTCGCAGCTCTCGCTTCTAATCATGCTGGGGCTCGTCGTGACGTTCCGTCCCCGCGCGGCAGTATGGATCGCGCGCCGTGATCAGCGAGCGCGGCGGCGCCTCGCGGATGGTGCGATCGTGCTGGTGATGGTTCTTCCCATTGCCTTTCTCAGCATCTTGCGCATCGATCTTCTCACGCCGGCGCCCGTGATGTGGGACATGGCAAAGCGCGTCGCCGCGATGGTGAAACCGGGCGACCGGCTTGCCCTGCTCCTGCCGGGCGATCATTACGACTCGACGGGCAGCATGTTGCGCGGCGTTCTGTTGTTCACGCCGCCGCGCCGCATTCCTCTCGATCTGCGCACCGAGACCACCGCCGACACAAAGACCCTCGACGCGGTGGGAGCGGCGGGTTATCGACTGGCTTTCGTGTCGTGCACGCCGGCGGGGCTGCCGAACGTGCCGCCCAAGGTCGCCGCGATGCTGGCCCTCCGCCCGGATGGATGGAAGCTGCTTGCGGCTTGGTCTTATCCTCCCGACCTAGCGCAGCATCATTTCACCTCGCTTCCCCGTGGCCCAGCCTGTGCCGAGTGAATCGCTGATTATCGCCCGGCTCACCGGCGGGCTCGGCAATCAGCTTTTCATTTATGCAGCGGCGCGCCACATGGCGAAGGTGCGCAGCGCGCGTCTGATGGTCGACAGCCTTTCCGCGTTTCAGAAAGACAAATATGGGGCCATCTACCAGCTGTGCCATTTCGCGATCGCGGCGCCGACGGCGCCGCGGCGCTTCTGCTTCGTCACGTCGTTTGGCCGCCGCAAGCGTGAATTTTTGCGGAACATATCGAGCGTCGTGCCGCTGCGCTGTAAGCCGATCGTCCGCGAGCGCGATTTCGGCATGCCCGAGATCGGACGCATACCCGATTTTTCCGTGCCGTTGCGCCGGGTTCTGCGCGTCGAGGGCTACTGGCAATCGGCGAAGTATTTTCAGCCGATCGCTGCGGCGATCCGGCAGGAACTTGCCGTGACGTCGCCATTGCGTCCCGAATCGCAGCGCCTGCTGGCCGAAATCCGTGCCGTCAATGCGGTGGCCGTCCATGCCCGCATCAAGCGCAATGTTCGCCTCGATACTGCCGCAGCGGTATCGTCATCAGGCCCGCGAATGACATTTTCCTACTACGAGCGCGCGATCGCGCTCATCGCGGCGCAAGTGCCGGATCCCGTCTTCTTTTGCTTTGGCGACGATCCGGAATGGCTGCGGACGCAATGGCCGAAGAGCCATCGCGCCCGCTTTGTCACGCACAACGCGTCGCAGGAGACGGCGTATGAGGACATCGCCCTGATGGCGGAATGCCGTCACTTCGTGATCGGCAATAGCACCTTCAGCTGGTGGGGGGCGTGGCTATCGCGCCACCCGGAAAAGATTGTTGTCGCGCCACGCAACGAGGCCCCGTTCACCTGGGCCTCCGAGCCCGACGTTCTGCCGCCCGAATGGCATGCGCTCGACGCGGCGTGTCGCTAACGGGTGGATGGTCGAGCCTCCGACTTTTACGCGCGAGGCCTTCTCGGGCGATCAGAATGCGTCCTTTTACTCGGCGCAGGCCGTGCACGAAAAGCGACTGGCCTCCGCGGGCTGAGGTGCCGTCTTGCCCGTCTTGCCGCCATGCCGGACGCGAGGCGGGCGCCCCCAGGCCGCATGGCGACGGATGAGATTATGACCGGGAGGGGGTTGCGGTTGGTTTGCTCAATCGCCATACCCATTTATTCTCCATCCACGAACAAGGCGGTCGGGAGCGAGGATGCCTACGAATGAACCTTCAATCTGGATGTGGGCGCATGCGCTGCAGATGCTGGATCGCGCCGAACGCATCCAGCAGCGCTTCTTCGATCCAGGGCGCGCGGGGCAGGCTTCTTGGGAGCCGCCGGTCGATATCTTCGAGACGGCGAGCGGTCTCTTTCTCGTCGTTGCGCTGCCGGGCGTCCAGTCGGAAGCGATCGCGGTTTCTTTCGAGGGGGGCGCCTGCATCGTCTCCGGCAAGCGCGAATTGCCGCTCTCCATGGAGCCAGCGGTCATCCGGCGGATCGAGATTCCCTACGGCCAATTCGAGCGACGCGTCGCCCTGCCACCCGGCCACTACGAGCTCGCCCGTCGTGAGGTTGTCGCCGGTTGTCTCCTCCTCTCTCTTCGCAAACTCGGTTGAATCTTGATCGTGCGGCCATGACAGATCTCAGCTCCGAAATGCGCAACGATGCCGGCGAAGAGCCGGGTGCGACGAAGCCGCCCGAGCAGGCGAGGGGGCCTGCCGGTAATATCTCACCCCTTCCGGCCGATGCGATTCCGATTCTGCCGGCGCGGAACGTTGTTCTTTTCCCCACCGTCGTGATGCCGCTTGGCGTCGGCCGGCCGAGCTCGGTCGCGGCCATTCAATATGCGGTTCGTAATCAAACGCCGATCGGTGTGCTGCTGCAGCGCAATCCGGAACAGGCCGAGCCGGGTCCGACTGATTTCTATTCCGTCGGCACGATCGGTCTCATTCTGCGCTATGTCACCGGTCGCGATGGCGAGCATCAGATCATCTGTCGCGGCGATCAGCGCTTCCGCGTCGTCGAATTTCTCAACGGATATCCGTTTCTCGTGGCGCGGATCGAGCGCATTGCCGAGCCGGAAGCCGCGGGGCCCGAAATCGAGGCGCGCCAAATCCAGCTGAAAGATCGAGCCGCCGAGGCGTTGCGGCTTTTGCCCGGCGTGCCCGAAGAGATGCCAGAGTCGGTGCGGTCGCTCGACTCGCCATCGATGCTCGCCGATCTCGTGACCAGCTTTCTCGACTTCAAGGTCGAGGAGAAGCAACAAATTCTCGAGACGATCGATTTGAAAGCGCGGCTCGACCGCGTACTCTGGTTCCTGGCCTACCGACTCGAAGTGCTGCGCCTGTCGCATGACATCGGTCAGAGGACACGCCAGTCGATCGAGGGGCGACAGCGCCAACATCTGCTGCGCGAACAGCTCAAGACAATCCAGAAAGAGCTTGGCGAGGGCGAAGACGATACCGCCGCCGACGTGGCACAGCTTGATCAGGCGATCGTCAAAGCCAAGATGCCGGAAGAGGTCGAAAAGCAGGCCCGTAAAGAACTCGAGCGGCTGCGTCGGATGCCCGACGGCGCCGGCGAATCCTCGATGCTCCGGACCTATCTCGAATGGCTGACGGAGCTGCCTTGGAGCGCTGAGAGCGGCAAGACCATCGATATCGCCGAGGCACGCAAGATTCTCGAGGACGACCATTACGGGCTCGAGAAGATCAAGCGCCGCATTCTTGAATATCTTGCCATTCGCAAGCTCAACCCGGCGGGCAATGCGCCGATCCTTTGCTTCGTCGGCCCACCCGGCGTCGGCAAGACTTCGCTTGGGCAAAGCATTGCGCGCGCAATGGGACGGAAATTCGTGCGTGTCAGCCTCGGCGGCGTTCACGACGAGGCTGAGATCCGCGGCCATCGCCGCACCTATATCGGCGCGTTGCCGGGAAATATTATCCAGGCAATCCGCAAGGCGGGAACCCGCGATTGCGTCATGATGCTGGACGAGATCGACAAGCTCGGCCGTGGCGTTCAGGGCGATCCATCATCAGCGCTCCTCGAAGTCCTCGATCCAGCGCAGAATTCCACCTTCCGCGACAATTATCTCGGTGTGCCCTTCGATTTGAGCCATGTCGTGTTCATTGCGACGGCCAACATGCTCGACACGGTCCCGGGCCCGCTGCTCGATCGCATGGAGTTGATCCAGATCTCGGGCTACACGATCGCCGAGAAGATGCAGATCGCGAAGCGCTACCTCGTTCCGCGCCAACTCGAGGCCAATGGCCTGACGATGGCGCAATGCGAGATTACCGACGACGCGCTGCGGCGGACCATTCGCGATTACACGCGCGAGGCAGGGGTCCGCAATCTCGAGCGCGAGATCGGCGCGATCTTGCGTTATGCGGCGGTTCGCATCGCCGAGAATGCGGCGACGCAGCTACGCATCACACCGACCGATCTGCCGGACATCCTCGGCGCCCCGCGATTCGAGGCGGAGCAGGCGCAACGCACGAGTCTACCGGGCGTCGCCACCGGCCTTGCCTGGACGCCGGTCGGCGGCGACATTCTCTTCATCGAAGCAACGCGCATTCCGGGTCACGGCAAGCTGATCCTCACGGGCCAACTCGGCGACGTGATGAAAGAAAGCGCTCAGGCGGCGATGAGCCTCGTCAAAGCGCGGCATCAAGAGCTCGGCATCGATCCGAAGCTGTTCGAGACCGCCGACATCCATCTCCACATCCCGGCAGGCGCCATTCCGAAGGACGGGCCGAGCGCGGGGGTCACGATGTTCACGGCACTCGCCTCGCTCCTTACCGAGCGACCAGTGAATAGCGACGTCGCGATGACCGGCGAGATCAGCCTGCGCGGACTCGTATTGCCGGTCGGCGGCATCAAGGAGAAAGTGCTCGCCGCGATGTTGGCCGGTATCAAGCGCGTGCTTCTGCCGGCGCGCAATCGTCGCGATTGGGACGACATCCCCGAGGAAGCCCGACAATCTATGGAATTCGTCTGGCTCGAGACAGTGGATGATGCGTTGAAGTCGGCTTTGGTGATGACGCCGCAGCCTGCGAACGCTTGATACCGCTCCGCGCCAGCGGCATGAGGCTGAAACCGCGGCCTCTCGGCGTTACTGTTGCGCCTCCTTTGTTGAATCGGGAAATGTCGTTTCCCAACCGCCGCCCAGCGCTTTGTAGAGAGAGACGAGATTGGTCGAGACGGTGGTCGTGCTCTGTGCATCCTGCTGCTCGGCTGCGAGCAGCTGCTGCTCGTCAGTCAGGACTTGAAGAAAGGGAATGAGGCCCTGGCGGTATTGCTCGCGCGCAAGATCGAGGGCGCGGCGGTTCTCGGCCACGGCGCGCGCCGCATCGTCACGGCGGCGCTGCTCGGCGCGATAGGCGATAAGAGCGTTGTCAACTTCCTGCCAGGCGTTCAGCACGGTGCGTTGATAGCCGATCGCCGCTTCCTGCTGCTCGGCCTTGGTCAACGCCAAATTGCCTTTGAGCCTTCCGCCCTCGAAGAGCGGTATCGAAATGGTCGGCCCGAGCGAATAAGTGCGTGCCGCCCAACTGCCGAGATCGGCGAAACGGATCGCTTGCAGATCAAGGCTGCCATTAAGGGTGACGCTCGGATAAAAGCTCGCCACGGCGACGCCGATCTGCGCCGTCTGCGCATGCAGTTGCGCCTCGGCTTGGCGGATGTCGGGGCGGCGCCGCGCGAGCTCGGAAGGGAGGCCAAGCGGGACGCGCGGCGGTACCGGCGGGATGGGTTGCGCCGTTGCCAGCTCATCGGCCAGCGCACCTGGCGGCTCGCCGAGCAGAAAACCCAGCTGATTGATCACCTGTGCTTCTTGTTGCTGCAGCTGCGGAATGGCTGCGCGCGTGGTCGCAACCTGGGCCGCCGCGTTGGCGACGTCGAGCTGGCTTGTCAGCCCGTCGGCGGCGCGCTTTTGCGTCAACGCCAGACTGTCCTGGGCGGTCGCGAGATTTTCGCGGCTGATCTGCAACTGGGTCTGAACGCCACGGAGCTGAATGTAATCGAGCGCGACTTCGGCGAGGACCGAGATCAAGATGCTGCGCCGCGCCTCCGCGGATGCGTCGATGCTCGCATCGGCGGCCTCGATCGAACGCCGCACCCTGCCCCAAAGGTCGAGTTCCCAAGATGCGTCGAGGCCGTACTGGTAGAGATCGAAGGCCTTGAGACCGCCGATGCCGCCGGCGGGAAAACCCGTAATGCCACCGGCGCTCGATCCCCCGCCACCGGCACCGCCGCTGAGCAGGTTGAAAACGCCTTTCTCGCTGGGCCGCTCGCGCTGGTAAGACGCATCGCCATTGACTTGCGGGAATTCGGAGGCAGCGGTGATGCGCCGCTGCGCGCGGCTCTCGGCCAATCGCACCGTCGCGCTTTTCACGTCGAGATTGGCCGTGGCAACGCGGTTCTCGAGCGAGACCAACTCGGCGTCATTGAACACGGACCACCAATCGACGGCGATCGGGTCCGTGAC
>CAYMNX010000815.1:0-1901 GCA_964391905.1 uncultured Rhizobiaceae bacterium | reverse complement strand
GTCCATGTCGTCGGTCATGCCGCGACCGCTTTCGGCGCGGCAGGCTGTGGCGGCGCCAGCGCTGCGAGATCCGCGACATAGAGATCGACGGCGTGATCCTCGATCACATTGCTAAGGCCTGGCCGCGCGGCGACGCGCTCGATGATGAGGGGACCGTGGCCGTTGTGGTGCAGCCAGAATTCGGGGCCGGGCTGCACATAGTCGAGCGGCAGGAGCGGCCAACCCGGCGCGAAGTCCCAGGCGCGCACGACGCGTTGCGGCGTCCACTCGGCGCTGTGCCAGAACGCGGCATTGGCGGCCTTGGGCGCGCCGAAGGTAATCGGCGGTCGCCGCCCGCGCTGCGCAAGCGAGGCGATCGCGCCGCCCATCGAATGGCCGGTGCAGAGATCGGGCAGCGGCAGCTGTGCGAAGAAAGGAATGAGCGCCTGCAGTTGGTCCCAATAGCCCTCGAGCACGCGCCGCTCGTTGCCGATGAAGATAGGGTCGACGCGCAGATTCTCGACGATGCTCGCAAGCTCGCCTTTCGAGAATTGCGTGCCTTGGAAGGCATGGATGATGCCGATCGATGGCGTTTGCGCGACCAGGAGGCGCGCATCATTGCGCGCGGCGACATAGTTGACCTCGATCGCGCCGGCGGCGGTGACGAGCGCCTGGCGCTTGGCATCGTCGAGCTCGTAGGCGGCGGCGGAAAGGCGCGCGCAGAGGAGCGCAAGGTCCAAATCGAAATCGGGGATCATGGTGATGAGGGCTGTTTCGATTCTGCAGAAGGCGGGTTGCGGTTGTTGCCGACAACGGTGTCGAAAACATCCTTCTCGAAATTGATCAGCGGGCTGCAGGCAGCCGCGCAGGCGCCGAAGCCGGCGCCGATCGCCGTCCAGGCCGCGACCGGGAGAGCCTGACAGCCGCCGAGCGAAAGCCCGACGGCTGCGATGACAAGAACGCGAAGCACAAAAGCCTTTAAGAGCTCGAGTTCGCATCCGCCGGCTTGACCGCAGCCGCGGCCTGAAGCTGCCCGGTCAACGTGCCGAGCCATTCGGTGCTCGAGGGATCGGCGAGGAGATTAGAAGCGACCGTCACGGCGCCGTTGATGATCGGGCAGGCCTTCTGGACGTAGCTGTTCAGATCGGCCACGGTTTTTGCCGCGCCACCCTTCACTTGGGACTGAACATCGGTGGCAGTCTTCTGCGCGTCGATGCAAGCGTCTTGGACGAAGCTCTGGGCGAGCTGTGCTTCCTGCGGCGTGCAGGCGGCGATGATGCCGACCGGAAGGGCGAGGACGAGCGCAAGCCCAAAATACGATAATTTCATCATGACCTCAGTTTGGCGGCTGGGGCTGAGCGGGTTTGGCACTCGCGGCGAGAGCCCCAGCAAGCTTGCCTGCGAGATCGGGGTCGAAGATCGGATGACCGGCGAGCGCGTCGATGCGCTGCGTAAGCTCGCGCACCGCGGCGCTCGCATCGTCGCCTTGCGGCAGCGCCGCGACGACGGCGCGCTCGATATCGGCGGCTTGCTGCGGCGAGAGGCCGACATCGGCGGCGAGCTTGTTGAAGACGGGCGTGTTGGTGAGGCAGCGCAGGATCACGTTGACGACGACGACGAACGCAATGAAAAAATCGAACCACTGGTTGAGCGTGTCGGGCGCGATGTGGATTCCGACCGCGCCGGCGGCGAGCATCGCGAGGTTGAAGAGGATCGTGCGATAGCCCTTGAGCGCTGCCATGAGTCAGCCTCCGATGTAGCGGCGATAATTGGCGACGAATTCACCGACCGAGCCGGCGCCGGACGCGGTGTTGTAGAAGCGCTTCCAATACTTCCCGAGGCCGTCGATATCGTCGGCGTCGGGCAGCGCGTCGGGGGCGCGGAAATAGATGAGACGGCAGACAGCCGCCGCGTAGCAGAGA
>CAYMNX010000814.1:0-19915 GCA_964391905.1 uncultured Rhizobiaceae bacterium | reverse complement strand
TGAAGCGGGCATTCGACTTCCTCGCCATCGAGCCAGCCATCGGTCAAAAACGCGAAGGCATGGGTGCAGAGTTTGTCGGTGGCGTAGATTTCCCCGTTGAGATTATAGAGAGCGATCTCTTGGCTGCCGACGGTGACGCCTTTCATCTCGCCTTCGCCGATCGATCCGCGCTCGGCCACGGTGACCCAATCGCCGCTGTTATTATCCGGCATCCTCAAATCCTCGCTATCGACTTTTCTGACATTGAGCGCAATTTGGCGTGTCGATCCCGGCTTGGCAAGCTTAACGCGCGAGGTCTTGCAGCTTCACCGTCTTGTCCGAAAGGGCCTTCGGATCGACGGGCTGGCCGCGCTGAATCAGCATCCGGCCGAAGCGCATATCGCGCGCGTTATTGACCGTGACGACGGCGACCGGCTTGCCCTCCGCAAGCTGGAACAGCGTGAAAGCTGGATCGGTTGGCGCGCCGCGCCAGACGATCTCGTCCCAGCGCTCGGGAGCGCCCGCCATTTGCAAATTGATCTCGTATTGATCGGTCCAGAACCACGGCACTTCCGAGAACGGCTGTTCGCCCCCGGCCATGATTTTAGCCACGGCCATGCCCTGGTTTTGCGCGTTCTGCCAGGCTTCGAGACGAATATGTCGGCCGAGCAGCGGATTGAGGTGCCGCGTTGCATCGCCGGCGGCGTAGATCGCCGGATCGCTGCTGCGGCCATGCGCATCGACGAGAATCCCGTCGCGCACCTCGACGCCGGCTGCCTGCGCGAGCTCGACATTGGGTTGCGCGCCGATGCCGATCGCCGCGTAATCCGCAAGGATTGCTTCGCCGCCATCGATCAGGATGCGCAAGCCTGCGCCGGTGTCCTCGATCGCGGTCACCTTGACGCCGGTGAAGAGGTCGACACCTTTGGCGCGATGCAGTGCCGCAAGGAACGCACCGATCTCGGGCGCCGCGACCCGCGCCAGCGGCTGCGGCGCCATTTCCAAGACCGTGACCGCGACGCCGCGCTTCTTCGCCGTTGCCGCGACTTCGAGGCCGATGAAGCCGGCGCCGATGACGGCAAGGCGCGTGCCCTCTTGCAAACGCTCGCGCAGCGCCAGCGTGTCGTCGATGTCACGAAGATAGAAGACGCGCTCGCCCTCGCCGCCGGGTAGGGGAAGACGGCGGGCCCTGGCGCCGGTGGTCAGCAACAGCGCGTCATAGGGCAGGGTTTCGCCGCTCTCGAATTCAAGGCGCTGCGCCTTGCGGTCGATGGCTGCGACCGTGGTCCGGAGCCTCAGTGCGATGCCGGCCTCGGCATAGAAGGCCTCAGGCCGGAGGAATGTCTTCTCATGCGGGATCGCGCCCGCGAGCAACTCTTTCGACAGCGGCGGTCTTTCGTAAGGCGGGTAGCTCTCGCTCCCGACTAAAGTGATCGGGCCCTTATGTCCCGCCGCGCGTGCTGCCGCGGCGGCGCAGCCGCCGGCATGGCCGGCGCCGACGATGACGATGTGATGTTCGGAAGTCACGCTTATGCCCTGTCCGGAGAAAATGCCTTATAGGCGATGATGGTGAAGGTATCGCGCACGCCGGCGAGCTTCTGGAGATGCTCGACCACGAAATGGCCGGTATCCATGTCGTCCGGCAGATAGCATTTGAGCACGAGATCGTACTGTCCCGAAACGGAGTGGACCTCCGAAACGTGCTCGACGGTCTCGACCGCGGCCTCGGCGACCTTATAGGCCTTGCCGAGCTCGCATTTCATCATGACGAAGATGGTCTTCATGGCGCCGCCTCGTGTGAAGCCTTGGGCCATCATAGCGCGCGCCGGCGCGGACGTCAGTCCAAGGGCTTGGCCGCGTCGATCAGGCTTGGCGGCTGACGCGCGAGCGGAAAAGAAAGGCCGGCATATGGTCGCCGAAACCGACCACGCGATCGTCGTCCGCGGCCTCGTGCCGATGATCGTCGCGTCGGGGCAGCTTCGTCACATTGCCGCCGACCTCGCTCGCTGGGTTCATCGTGATCGGCGCGAAGGAAGGTTTGGGCTGAGCGGGCTTGCGGTCGCGCTTTTGCGGTGCCGCCTGAGGCGGTTTCGGCATCTCGCGAGAGGAGGCTTGCTCATCGCCGTGATCCGTCGCCGCCCGCGCCGGCCGCCCGCGCTTCTGACCACCGCGGCTCCGCCCGCGCCGGCCGCGTTGCGGCTCTTCTTCCGCGCCGAATTCCTGGCTATCGATGCCCGGGATCTGCACGGGCGGAATCGGCTTGCCGATCAAGGTCTGGATCGTCGCGACAAAGCGTCCCTCGTCGGGCGTCGCCAGGGTGAAAGCGCGGCCCTCGCGGCCGGCACGGCCGGTCCGGCCGATGCGGTGGACATAATCCTCGGCGTGGATCGGCACGTCGAAGTTGAACACATGCGACATGCCCTGGATATCGATACCGCGTGCGGCGACGTCACTCGCGACGAGCAGCCGGACATCGCCATTGCGGAACCGCTCCAGCGTCTCGGTGCGTTTCGACTGTGGCATATCGCCGTGCAGCGCCGCAGCATCGAAGCCGTATTTGGTCAAGGAGCGATAGAGGATATCGACGTCACGCTTGCGATTGCAGAAGATGATCGCGTTCTTCACATCCTCGGTGCGGAGCAGACGTCGGAGTGCATCGCGCTTCGCATCGGGCGCCACGACCGCGATGCCCTGCGTGACCGTGGTCGCGGCCGAGGCGGGTGGCGTGATCGTGATCTCTTTCGGGTTCATCAGGAAAGTGTCGGCCAGCCGGCGGATCTCGGCCGGCATGGTGGCGGAGAAAAAGAGCGTCTGGCGGATTTTCGAGAGCAGGCCGACGATTCGCTCGACATCCGGAATAAAGCCCATATCGAGCATGCGGTCGGCTTCGTCGATCACGAGGATCTTCACATCCGATAGCAGGATCTTGCCGCGCTCATAAAGATCGAGCAGCCGGCCCGGCGTCGCGATCAGCACATCGACGCCGCGATCGAGCTTGCGCTCCTGATCGCTGAAGCTTTCGCCGCCGATGAGCAAGGCCTTTTCGAGCTTGTGATACTTCCCATAGACCTCGAAGGCTTCCGCCACCTGGGCGGCGAGCTCGCGCGTCGGCTCGAGGATGAGCGAGCGCGGCATCCGCGCCCGGGCCCGGCCCGCGGCAAGGATGTCGATCATCGGAAGAGTGAAAGAGGCGGTTTTGCCGGTGCCGGTCTGGGCGCAGCCGAGGACGTCGCGTCCCATCAGCACATAAGGAATAGCTTGTTCTTGAATAGGGGTCGGGGCCGTATATCCGACCTCCGCGACAGCCTTTAAGACCTCGGGGGAGAGGCCTAAATCTTCAAAACTCATGCAGTAGCGTACTTTTCTCGTTCGTTGTTGATGGTTTTCGCTGCCCTTTATCTGGGCCTCAGCCGCGTAAAGTCAAACAAATTCACATCTCGTGCCGCATAGCGGCCATGCCACCCCTATACCGGGCAGGGTCGCTGAGTATGATTAAGCCATGGTTAATAAGACACCTTTGCTGCTGCTTCCGGGTCTTCTTTGTGACGCGGCTCTTTGGCGCGGTCAGATCGACGACCTGACCGATATTGCCGAGCCGGTGGTGGCGGATCTCACCCATGACGATTCGGTAACAGCGATGGCACGCACCGTCCTTGCCATGGCGCCGCCACGTTTCGCCCTCGCCGGCCTCTCGATGGGCGGCTATGTGGCGCAGGAAATCCTGCGCCAAGCCCCCGAGCGCGTCCTGCGGCTCGCGCTGCTCGATACCAGCGCGCGTCCCGATACGGCGGAGCAATCGGCCCGGCGCCGCGGGCTCATCGAGCTTGCAGAGCGCGGTGAGTTCAAGGGCGTGACGCCGCGGCTCCTGCCTGTGTTTCTCCATCCCGCGCGGCTCACCGATCGGCCATTAACCGAAGCGGTGATGGCAATGGCCGAACGTGTCGGCAAAGAGGCTTTCCTGCGCCAGCAGCGCGCGATCATCGGCCGGATCGACAGCCGGCCGAGCCTTGCGGCGATCAAATGCCCAGCGCTCGTTCTGTGCGGGCGCGAGGATCAACTAACGCCGCTCGAATTGAGCGAGGAAATCGCGGGCCTCATCCCCGGCGCGCATCTCCAAATCGTCGAGAATTGCGGCCATCTCTCGACCATGGAGCGGCCCTGGGAAGTCAGCGTCCTGCTGCGGCAGTGGCTGACGGAATAAGTCCCGCGATCGCCTTACGGGCGAAGCGAAGCAATCCGGAATACGGCCACCTTGGATTGCTTCACGGCGTCGCTCCTCGCAATGACGCGGTTTTTATTTGATCCGCTTCGCCGCCTCGTCGACCAGGCTCAGATCGGCATATTGCGCGACGTCGATATGGGTCTTCTGGAAGCCCAATTCCTGCTGCAGGTTGAGATTGCTCTGTAGCGCGGCGAGATTGGGGCGGTGGTTGGGATCGCGATAGAGGTCCTTGCGGGTGAAGACCCAGCTCGAAAGGCTTTGTGGCGGGAGCTTCGTATAATCGGCGAGGATTTTCACCGCTTCGTCGTGATTGGCAGGATTGAGGAACCAGCGGAGCGCGCGGATCCAGTCTTCGCTGAAATCGACGAGCGCTGCGCGATTCTTGTCGATGAAGGGCTTCCTTGCCGCATCGAAGATGAACTCCGACGGGCCGACCGCGTCGCGCGACGTGAACAGCGTCCGCACCGTGCCCTTGGCTTCGGCGATGAAGCTGAAGGGCGGCGTGCCGGCGACGAGATCGGCCTTCTTCTCTTCGAGCATCGGCACCATGCCCGAGAACGGGCCTTCGATGATATGAACGTCGCGCCTGTCGTCGATCTTGTGCTTCCGCAGCATGGCGCGGATATCGATATCGAGCGCGCCGCCGATCGCATTGTCAGCGAGAACCTTGCCCTTCAAATCTTCGACGGTCTTAATGGGGCTGTCTTTCAAGACGAAGAACTGGCTCGAATAGGCGCCCTCGACCCCGTCCTGATTCTCGTCGCCGATCACGCGGATATCAGTCATCCTGGCGTTCTCGATAGTCGAGGCGAGGGACGATGCGGCGAGCGTCGCGATGTCGATATCGCCGGTGGCAAGCGCCGTGATCTCCGGTGCCGACCCTGCGAAATGCACCGGTTCCATGGTGTAGGTCTGGCCGTAGTGCTTTAAGAGCTCAGGTTTTGCGAAGATGATCGGCGCCATCGCGGTCGGCGTGTTGCTCCAGCCAGCACGGATTTTGACGGGATCGGCTGCCGCATGGCGCGCGCAAAGGCCAAGAATGCCAAGGCCGAGAATTGTGATAAGCGTGGAGGGGCGCATTATATCTCTCTCTCATTCAAGGTAGCCGCTTTGCGGCTTCATCGATAAGGCTCAAATCGACGTATTTCTTGACGTCGACATCGGCCTTAATCATGTCGAGCGCGCGCAGCGCATCGATGTTGTTTTGCAACGCGTGAAGGTCGGGCTTGCCGTTCCGGTCGTAGTAGAAATCATCCTTCGAATAAAGGTAGGCGTCGAGCCGCTCCACAGGCTGCTTGGTGACGCGCGCAACAATGCCAATCGCCGCATCGCGGTTGCTGGGATCGTGGAACCAGCGCAGCGAGGCAAGCATGTCCTCAAAGAAATCCCGTAGCGCTGGCCGGTTCTTGTCGATGAAGCCTTGCCGCGCCGCCATGACGATCATCTGCGTGCGCCCCATCGCGTCCCGCAGCGTAAAGAGCACATGCGCATTGGCGCGCATCTCGGGATCGAGCGCGAAGGGCATCGCCCCGATTACGAGCGCCGCCTTGCGCTCCAGCAGCATCGCATTCATATGGGCGAAATCCGATTCGACGACGCTGTAATCGCGCTTATCCTCGAGCCCGTGTTTGCGCAGCATCGAGCGCATTCCGACGTCATAGGCGCCGCCGAAGCCGTTGGTCGCGACGACCTTGCCCTTCAAATCCTCGACCGCTTTGATGCCGCTGTCGTTGCGTATCATGAAGGAGGTGCTGGCGAATCCGTCGGCGCCGTCCTGAAACCCGTCGGCGACGATGCGAATGTCGTCCATTTTGGCGTTGAGGATGGCGAGGGCGAAAGTCGAATAGCCGATCGTCGCAATGTCGATCTCATTACTGGCAAAAGCCGTCAATTGCGGCGCGGTTCCCTGGAAATGCCGTGGCTCGAGCGTGTAGGAGACACCGTAATGCCGCAGCAGGTCTTTCTTTTCGAGCACGAGCGGCGTGTAGCCCGAGGTCGCGACCACCCAACCCGTCCGTATGGTCAAAGGGTCGGCCGAGGCGACACGCGACAGGGCCAGCGCGCCAATGAGCGCGAAGATGCTTATCCTGATCCGCATGGTTTCCTCCCGCGCCTTCCATAGCACGGGCTGAGGGGCGGCGCATTACCTCAAACGTCGAGGTTTTCGCGTGCGAATTTCGCGTTCTTCTGGATGAATTCGAACCGCAGCTCGGGCTTCCGGCCCATCAGGCTCTCGACCAGCTCGACCGTGTGCTTATAGTCGCGCTCCTTGGGCGGCGGCAGCTTTACGCGCAGCAAGGTGCGCTTTTTCGGATCCATGGTCGTATCGCGCAGATAGCGCGCCGGCATTTCGCCGAGGCCTTTGAAGCGGCTGATCTCGACCTTGCCCTTATTCGCGGGAAAGGACGATTTCATCAGCTGATCCTTATGCGCATCGTCGCGCGCATAGAGCGTCGTCTCGCCTTGGCTCAGCCGGTAGAGCGGAGGCACGGCGAGGAAGAGATGCCCCTCGGCGACAAGCTGCGGCATCTCGCGAAAAAAGAAAGTCATCAAGAGCGAAGCGATATGGGCACCGTCGACATCGGCATCGGTCATGATGATGACGCGCTCGTAGCGCAGCTTGTCGGCCTGATAGCGATCGCCCGAGCCGCAGCCCAAGGCAAGGACGAGGTCGGAAAGCTCCTGATTGGCACGCAGCCGGTCGCTCGAGGCCGAGGCGACGTTGAGGATCTTGCCGCGCAAGGGCAGAATCGCTTGCGTGTCGCGCTCGCGCGCCTGCTTGGCCGAGCCGCCCGCGCTGTCACCCTCGACGAGAAAGATCTCCGTCCCATCGGCATTGGACAGGCTGCAATCAGCGAGCTTGCCGGGCAAGCGCAGCTTGCGCGTTGCCGTCTTGCGCTCGAGTTCGCGCTGCTGACGCCGCCGCGCGCGCTCCTCGGCGCGCTCGATCACGGCATCGAGCAGGGCGCGCGCCCCGGCCGTGTCTTCGCTGAGCCAGTGGTCGAAGCGGTCCTTGAGCGCGCCTTCGACGAGACGCGCGGCCTCGGGCGAGGAGAGGCGCTCCTTGGTCTGGCCCTGGAATTGCGGATCGCGAATGAAAACCGACAGGATGACCGCGGCGCCATCGACGACGTCTTCGGCGGTGATCTGCTGCGCGCGGCGGTTCTCGGTGAGCTCGCCATAGCCGCGCAGGCTGCGCGTCAGCGCGGCGCGCAGGCCTGCCTCATGCGTGCCGCCTTCGGGAGTCGGAACGGTGTTGCAGAACGAAGCGCTCGAGCCTTCGTGATCGAGCGGCCAGGCAATCGCCCATTCAACGCGGCCGCTGCCGTTGAGCTCGGCCTCCCCGGCGAAGGCGCGGGGCGTCACCGTCTCGCGCCCGTCGAGCACGGATTGAAGATAGTCGGAGAGCCCGCCCGGGAAATGCAGCGTCTCTTCCTGCGGCACATCATCGGGCCGCGGCAGTGACGGATCGCACCACCAGCGGATCTCGACGCCGCGGAAGAGATAGGCCTTGCCGCGCGCCATGCGATAGATCGGCGCCGGCTTGAAATGGAGGCTGCCGAAAATCTCGGGATCGGGATGGAAGCGGATCGATGTCCCGCGCTTGTTCTGGGTCGCGCCCGCGGCTTTGAGCTTCGTCTTAGGCTTGCCGCGGCTGTATTCCTGCGTATAGAGCTTGCGGTCGAGCGCCACCTCGACCGCAAGCTTGTCGCTCAAGGCATTGACGACGGAAACGCCGACGCCGTGCAACCCGCCCGAGGTCTTATAGGCATCGCCGCCGAATTTGCCGCCGGAATGGAGCATGGTGAGGATGACTTCGAGCGCCGAAATCTTCGGGAATTTCGGATGCGGATCGACGGGGATGCCGCGGCCATTGTCGCGCACCACAACGAAGCCGTCGGCATGAAGCTCGAGCTCGATCCGGCTCGCATGGCCGGCGACGGCTTCGTCCATCGCATTGTCGAGTACTTCTGCGACGAGATGGTGCAGGGCGCGCTCGTCGGTACCGCCGATATACATGCCAGGGCGGCGCCGCACCGGCTCCAAGCCTTCGAGGACCTCGATATCTTTGGCGGAGTAGCCGGACGCATTCTTGCGGCCGGAGTTATCGTCGAACAAATCAGCCATGGCCGGGACTATAGGGAGACTGAGCACAAGGGACAAGCAAGATACAGCGGGAAGAAAACGCTGAAACCCACCACATATAGTTTCAGGAGATCGAAATGACCAGCGAGAATACGCTGCGCGGCCAATGCGAGCCGGCGCTTCGCACCATTGCCATGCCGGCGGACGCCAATCCGGCAGGCGATATTTTCGGCGGCTGGGTGCTGTCGCAGATGGACCTGGCCGGCGGCGTCATGGCCCATCGTCGTGCCCAGGGACGGGCAGCGACAGTTGCCGTCACGGGCATGACGTTTCATCTGCCGGTCTTCGTCGGTGACGAGGTGAGCTGCTACGCCGAGGTGGTCAAGACCGGCCGGACCTCGATCACCGTCAAGGTGGAAAGCTGGGCGCGCCGTGGCGTCACGGGCGAGCAGGTCAAAGTGACGGAAGGGATATTCACCTATGTCGCCATCGGTCCCGATCGCAAGCCGCGCGCGCTACCGCCCGAGAAATGATTCCGGGGCAATCACGCTTCTGTTATGCCTCGGAGCAAGGCGCCTCTGGCATGCTGGCGCGCCAAACAGGGAGGGATCCCATGGACCGAAGGATCATCGAACTCTATGATGATTTCACACATCGTCATCTCGATCGACGGCTCTTCCTCGAGCAGCTGACAAAGCTCCTCGGCTCGAGTGCCGTCGCCATGACCGTCATGGCGAGCTTGCGCTCCAATTATGCGCTGGCCGAAACGGTTGCGGTGAGCGATCCGCGGCTCGCGACGACGCGCGTGGTGATGCCAGGCTCTGCAGGCGAGGTGAAGGGCTATCTCGCACGACCCAAGGGCGAGGCCAAGCTGCCTGGGATCATCGTGATCCATCAGAATCGCGGGCTCAATCCGCATATCGAAGACGTGACACGGCGCATCGCGCTCGAAAATTATGTGGCGCTTGGCGTCGATTGCATGTCGGCCTTGGGCGGCACGCCCGCCGATGAGGACAAGGCGATGGCGGATTTTACGAAGCTTACGCCTGACGTCGCTGTGGCGGAGTTGGTTCAGGCTACGGCTTATCTGAAATCACGCTCCGATGTCGACGGCCGGCTCGGCACAATCGGCTTCTGTTGGGGCGGTGGCATGGTGAATCGGCTCGTCGAGGTCTCACCCGACATCAACGCGGCGATCGCCTTCTATGGCGTGGCGCCGCCTTTGGATCAGGTGCCGAGAATCAAGGCCGTGATGCTTTTGAACTATGCTGGGCTCGACGAGCGCGTCAATGCGACGCGGCCAGCCTATGAGGAAGCATTGCGCGCGGCGAAAGTCGATTACACGATCGATGTTTATCCAAATGTCAATCACGCCTTCTTCGATGATACCGGACGTGAGCGCTACAACGCCGATGCCGCCAAAGTCGCTTGGGATCGCGCCAAGGATTTCTTTGCGAAGCATCTGAAGGCTTAGCTGGTCGCGAACTCATTGCGAATTTTCATCGCAAATCCCGTCATCTCGCGATGATTTCGAGCGGCGTCATGACTTGATTCTAGGCACAGGGGAGATTGCCTCTTTCGCCGCGATTTCGTCTGTCACACGCCGCATTCCGGTCTCGCCAAGGTAACAGCGGTTACAGGAACAAGGTTTGTAACTAGCTCGTTGTAGGCGACATGCGCGATCAATCGCTCACGCTTTTCATTTGTCTGGTTCTGGCGCTAAGCATTCTCGCGTTAAGCGCGAGATCGACGCGCGCGCCGGCAGCGGCGGCTTCCGTCAAAGACGCTGCTGCGCTTGCGTCGCAGGCGCGCCCAGCTCAGATCGGTCTCGCATCATGGTACGGCCGCGCGTGGCAAGGACGGCGGACCGCCAGCGGGGCGCGTTTCGATGCGCGCAAGCTGACGGCGGCGCACCGCTTCCTGCCGCTCAACACCAAGGCGCGCGTCACCAATCTGATGAATGGTCGATCGGTCGAAGTGACGATCAATGACCGCGGGCCTTATGTGCCGCGTCGCGTGATCGACCTCTCCGCTGCCGCGGCAAAGCAACTCGACATGACGGAGCGCGGCATCGCTCCGGTGCGCATCGAACCGCAGCCGCCGCCCGCCGATACGGAAATCGCCAGCGCCGATCGGCGCTAGTAAGATGGCGCGGGCTTTCAGCCCGTCAGAGACGTCAAAGCACCATCCCAAAGCCTTATCCGCTTCGATGCTTTGATGCGCGGCGTTGAGCATTTCCGACTCGCGCATCCCGTCCGCTAGCGATCGCGCCCTCAAGAAATGGCGATCGCCGCTGGCGCGTGTTCGTTGCTGTCTGCGCCTCAGCGCTAACGCCGAAAGTGAGCTTGCGCCGCTTATCGACCCAATCCAAAACCCACTGCGCCAAGAAATCCTCAGAAACCCAGATCGCTCAGACCGGGATGGTCGTCCGGACGGCGGCCGAGCGGCCAGTGATATTTGCGCTCGCTCTCCTTGATCGGCAGATCATTGATGCTGGCGATGCGCCGGCGCATCAGTCCTTCCTCGTTGAATTCCCAATTCTCGTTGCCGTAGCTGCGAAACCAGTTGCCGCCATCGTCATGCCATTCATAGGCAAAGCGCACGGCGATGCGATTCTCGTCGAAGGCCCATAATTCCTTGATCAGGCGATAATCGAGCTCATGGTTCCATTTGCGGGTCAAGAATGCTTCGATCTCGGATCGTCCGGAGATAAATTCCGATCGATTGCGCCAGTGGCAGTCGACCGTATAGCCGAGCGCGACACGCGCCGGGTCGCGGCTGTTCCAGCTATCCTCGGCGAGACGAGTTTTTTGGATGGCGCTTTCTTTGGTGAATGGGGGAAGAGGAGGGCGTGACATGGAGTTTCTCCGCTGATGAAGCGTGTTCGGCGATGGTGATCGGCCACCCTCTTCGCCAGGGTAGAAAGCAACGCGTTAAGAGATATCGGAGATACGTACCGCCCTCCTTGTCCTTTTTTGTCTCCTTTGGGCTGACTTTGCCTTATTGCTTCAGTTTTCCGATGCGGTGCGTGCGCCGCGCTCGAATTTCATAGCGAGGCGCCGCCATCGACCTTGAGATTGGCGCCGGTCATGAAGGTGGCCTCAGAACCGGCCAAGAACGCAACAAGCCCTGCGACCTCCTCGACCGTTCCGAGACGCTGTAGCGCGATCGTTTCACGGATTTTATCGGCGTGCGGGCCGATGGCGGCGCGCAGCAAGTCGGTTTCGATTCTTCCGGGCTGAACATTGTTGATCGTTATGCCACGTGGACCGAGATCACGCGCAAGCCCACGCGTCAGGCTCGCAACCGCGCCTTTCGTCATCGCATAGACAGCGTGACCCATGATCGGCATGTAGTCGCTACTGACGCTGCCGATATTGATGATACGGCCGCCGTTGCGCATATGGCGAACGGCTTCTTGAATCGCGACGAACAGCCCTTTGATATTGACAGCGATCATCTTGTCCAGATCGTCGAGCGAATAGTCGAAAATGGTCCCCGGACCGAGCATGGCTGCGTTGTTGACCAGGATGTCGAGACTGCCGAAAGTCGTGACCGTCTCGGCGACCGCCGACTTGACCTCACTCGTGACGGCGCTATCGGCCCGAAGAGCCAGGGCTCTGCCGCCGTCTCGCTCGATTGCGTTGACCAGCGCCGCGGCAGCTGCTTTCGATTCCGAATAGGTAATCGCGACGGCGGCGCCGTTTTTGCTCAGCCGCTTTGCGATCGCGGCGCCAATGCCGCGTGAGCCCCCGGTGACCAAGCCCACTCTGTTGTTCAATCGACCCATGAACACCTCAGCCCTCGAAGCCAATCGAAGAAGAGTGGCCGCGCCGCGTTACGGCGCTATTTCAAAATCGACTTGGGGTGTTACCGGCGTAACGCAAAAAGGAGCCGGGTCTTATTGGATAGCCAGCCGCAGAGACGCGCTGGACTCGATAAAAAGCCCCCGGAACTCCGACGACATCCGAGGGTTCATTGGCACGCTTTAGCCTGACTTCCGGCCTGCAGTCCCGAGAGCGGCGAGGTTCACTGGCTCCTTGATGGCCTGAAGCCGTCCGCCAGGGTGCGAAACGTTATCGAATATCGCAAGGCTTCGACTTCCGGAATACTGTGTTCCCAATCGCTTCTGACTTCGCCCGTGAGGACATAGCCCGAACGCGGCTCGAGACGTTTCGAACGACGTATCCAGCGATCAGCCTCGCGTCGTCGCAAGCGGAAATTGGCCGGTGAGAGCAACGACACGCCAAAAATCACGCCAAACTGCGGACGGTCACGATGCCACCCGATGGGCGTGCCGGGCTTGTACTCCGTGACCAAAGCCTGCTGAAAATCCGCCGCCGGACGCGCGGCAAGCGGCGCAATCTTTTCGCGCAGGCGCAAAAGCGGATCGGGGATATCGCCGGCCGCCTCGACAGCGTTCTTGCTATAATCATACCGATAGCCGAAGGAGATGACTCGGCGTTTTCCTTCAAAGCCGCGAAACTCGAACGGCTTTAATGCAAGCCGGGGTATCCATCGAACAAGCTCGTCTTCCTCGGCCGGAGACAGAACATCCGGCCAATATTGGAAGCCCGGCGGCATGTTAGCGATGCGTGGAAAAAGCTCGTCAGAAAAGAGCGATGATTGCTGATGCATCTGTCCCGTCATGCGACTACTCATATGGGGACGGCCGAGGAAAGGCCTAGTCCCGAGCCCGCAATCCCACGCAAGTTTGCTCACCGCCATTGCCACTCCCACGAACGCAGCACGTAGCATCAAAGGCGTAACGCTTGAATTGGGTGGAAACGACGCCGCCATCATCCTCGACGATACCGAGTTTTAATGACGAGACCCGTGGGGCGGCTCTCCCGTTCCGTTTTCAGCAAACCGGCCAAGTCTGCCTGGCGGTTAAGAGATTTTATGTCTCTGAGCGATGTTCGGGCGCGTTTATCGATGCTTTTAGCCGAGAGGTCAATCGTATCGTCGTTGGCAACGGGCTCGATTCCGCAGCCACGATGGGGCCGCTGCATACGCGCGAGGCGCGCGATCGCGCGCCGGCGCTCGTCGGTACGGCCAAGAAGCGCGGCGCCCGCATCGAAACAATGGGCACGGTTCGAGACAGCGATATTTTTGACAAGGGCCATTTCATGCGGCCGGTGATCACGACTGACATCGCGGATGATGACCCGCTGGTCGCGGAGGAGCAGTTCTGTCCGGCCGTTCCGATATTGGATCTCGACGACGCCGCAAACAGGGCGAATGCGACGCGCTATGGGCTTGGCGGGTCAGTGTGGGGAAAAGATACCTCGCTCGCGCTGGATGTGGCGTCGCGGCTCGCCGCGGGCACGGTGTTCGTCAATACGCACGGTATCACGAGCATCAATCGAAACGCACCTATGGGGGTATAAAGCAAAGCGGAATCGGACGGAAAGCGGCAATCGAAGGGGTCATGGAATATTTGCAGATCCGGACCATCACCATGCGAGAAGTGGCGCCAATCTGACGTGACCGTTCCCGCATCCGACGGACGCAATGCCAAATAGCGAGACCGGTCCGTCACGGCCGTCAACCTTAATCTCATAGCGCTGTTTGGCGCCAGCTCATCTGGATGCGTGCAAAGCGATAGGGGCATAGGAGCGCTGTGATAGGATGTTCGAAGAAGTCAGTCAGACCAAGGAAGATCGTGGCCAAGCGAAACGACGTTTTCGATCATGTCGCGCTGGTCGATATCCGCAACGATCCAATCGTCAAGATAGCGCATGACGGCGTCAGGACGCGGAGCAGGGATTATTTCCTCGATATCATCATTCTCGCTATCGGTTTCGACGCCATGACCGGCGCTTTGCTGCGCATCGACATCACGGGACGGTCCGGGCTCAAGCCGCGCAATCACTGGAAAACCGGCCCCAAAACATATCTCGGCTTGTCGATGGCAGGCGTTCCGAACCTCTTCGCGATCACCGCGCCGGGTAGCCCGTCGGTCTTTGCCAATATGGTGACATCGATTGAACAGCACGTCGATTGGATCAGCGATTGCCTCGTGGCGCTGCGGGCGCGCGGTCATGCAAACATCGAGGCACTGCCTGATGCCGAGGAAGCATGGTTTGCGCATGTCAATGAGGTGGGGCACGTACCATCCTAGCACGGTCTGATTCCTGGCATGTCGGCGCGAACGTACCGGGAAAGCCGCGCGTCGTCATGCCGTACATGGGAGGGGCCGCGAGCTATATGGAGAAGATCAGCGACGTCGCGCGCCGCAACTACATCGGCTTCAGGATCGGCTAGATATTGAGGTGGTTTGCGAGGCGTGGTCGCATGGCCGGCGGCGGTTGGCCTAGCGCTCACTGATATTTCACAATCATGTTGCTGTTGACAGTCAATTTGAGCGGTCTCTACTCTAGGCCGATGGGCTTTTGCAGGTGAGCGTTGCGCGCGCTTGCGGGTCTCTTCGGGCGAGGGTGAATGTCTGTGACCGCAAAACCGGTAGCTTTATCGAACGCGACATCGCATCCGACGAGCCACTATTTCCTCGAAGCCCTCAACGATCTCGGCATCGAATACCTCTTTTGCAATTTCGGAACGGATCACGCGCCGATCATCGAAGAAGTCGCGCGCTGGCTCAAGCTAGGTCGTCGCATGCCCAAGATCATCGTGACGCCGCATGAGAATGTGGCGATGCATATGGCCGGCGGCTACGCATTGGCGACCGGCCGGGGGCAGGGCGTCATCGTTCATGTCGATGCTGGAACCGCCAATGCCGCCCTGGGGATGCACAACCTTTTCCGGAATCGAATTCCGGCGCTCTTGATGGCCGGTTCGGCGCCCTACACCAGCTTCGGCGAATTGACAGGATCGCGCGATACCTACGTCCATTTCATCCAGCAACCCATGGATCAGGGCAGCATCGTGCGCCCCTATTCCAAATGGGAATACACCTTGCCGTCGGGCGTTACTGTCAAAGAGACGTTGCGACGCGCGCATACGATGATGCAAAGCGAGCCGAAAGGCCCTGTCTATTTGATGCTGCCGCGCGAGACCCTTACGGAGGAATGGTCCGAGGACGCCGTCCGGCCATTCGATCAAGGCAGATTTGGTCCAGCCGAGCTGGCCGGAACGGATCCCATGCAGGTGCGGCAGCTGGCGGAGAGGCTGCTGGCCGCGAAAAATCCGGTGCTCATCACAAGCTATGCGGGACGCGATCCGGCCTCGTCGGACGCGATCGAGAAGCTCGCGGCTTATGCGGGAATCCGCGTGATCGACTATCTGACGGTCGTCAATATCGGACGGGGATCGCCTTATTTCGGCGGGTTCGCGGCCGATCAGCTCGATACGGTCGATGTCGGCCTCTTGGTTGACGTCGATGTGCCGTGGATTCCGCTCGTCACGCGCAATAACCCCGACACCTATTGGGCGCAGGTCGATGTCGATGTCCTCAAATCGGCATCGCCGATTTGGAGCTTCCCCAGCCAGCTGCGTTTGCAGGGACGAAGCGGCCGGATCCTGGCTCAGCTCCTGGAGATCATGGCGGAGATCGAGACACCTGCATTCCGCGCTGCGGCCGATGCGCGGCTGGCATCGCTCGCGGCAGCCGCCGAAGCCCGTCGAAATCAGGCGGCAGAACTGGCAGCGAAGAAGGGTGAAATCGGCGAAATCAATATCCATTACTTCTGCGCGAAGTTGGCCGAAGCGCTCGGCAGCGACGACATTGTCCTGAACGAGGCGGTGACGCGACAGGCGGTTCTCAATATGCATATCCCGCGGCCGAAGGCGGGAACGATGATCAGCAATGCGGGTGGCGGGCTAGGGGCGTCGGGCGGCATGGCGCTGGGCATGAAACTCGCGTATCCCGACCGTCTGATCGTTCAGGTCGTCGGCGACGGAACGTTTTATTTCAATAATCCGTCGGCTGTCTTCGCGACAAGCCGCCAGCATCAGCTGCCGATCCTCATGATCGTGGTCGACAACACGGGCTGGGCGGCGGTAAAGGGTGCCGTGATGCGCGTCTATCCCAAAGGCGACGCAGTCGAGCAGGACGTTTTCCAATCGCGTCTTGCCGCCGATACGGATCTCTCAAAAATCGCCGAGGCGTTTGGCGCCTATGGCGAAAAGGTGAGCGATCCGGATGTCGTGCCGGCAGCGATCGCGCGAGGGATCCAGGAGGTGCGTGGCGGTCGCAGCGCATTGCTCCACGTCACTGTCACCAAGCTCTAGGCAAAATACCATCGACTGCTCCACATGACCGCAGCCGCATAGGATCAAAGATGATTCCGATAAAGGTACTGGGAATCTCGGGCAGCCTGCGAAAGGGCTCGCATAATGCAGCTGCGCTCCGCGCCGCGAGTGCATTGCTGCCCGAAGGCATGTCGCTGGACATTTGCGGTCCGCTCGACTTACCCATGTACAGCGAGGAGGCGGGGCGCAATGGCTTTCCTCCGGAGGTGGCGGCATTTCGAGCGCGCGTGGCTCGTGCGGATGCCATTCTCTTCGCCTGTCCGGAATACAATTATGGGATACCCGCCACGCTGAAGAGCGCTCTCGAATGGGCATCTCGCCCGCCCGATCCGCCTTTTGCCGCGAAGGCTTGTGCCATATTCGGCGCGACCACCAGTCCTTTGGGTACGATGCGGGCGCAAATCAACCTTCGCCAAATTTGCGTCTCGCTCAATTTGTTTGCTGTCAACGTACCTCAGCTCGATGTCGCCGCGGCGCAGCAAAAATTCAATGCCGATGGCGAATTGATTGATAACCCGACACGGGATGCGATGCGAGCGCTCCTCGTCGCGCTTCATGATCTCGCGAGCAAGCTGAAGCGACCCTAGAAAGACGACGTCTCGACCGGCGAAACGATCGAGCGCCCAGCATCAGATGTCGTTCGAGCGGGTGCCGGCGTTCCCGTGTCGCCCGTGATACATCACAGTCATGTTTGTGTTGACTTCAATGCCGTGATGTCGATAGCGTCAATCGTTCCCGATAGAGCAATTGGTGATATTGATGTGAGGTTGGACGTGATCGACGGAGGCGCAGCCAAAGAGGCAAGGGATCGGTCCGCCGAGATGGACCGTTTGCTGTGACGGCGACAGGGGCTATCGCGTCCGCTGGCTCTCTGGCGGACTGGCCATTCCCCGATTGTCCGGCCTCCGGACCAGCCAATCGGGCTAGGATACCGATAAACGACCCCAGGATAAGGCGCGGCAAGATGCGTATATCGCCGTTTTCGACATGATGCGGTCCTATTTTGCGGCTGTGCCGCGTTTCGGGAGTGGTGGAGAGACGCCGAGAAAATTTCTCGAAGATTGTCTCGCGACGATTGCCGAAAAAGAGCCGAAAGTCGGTGCATTCGTCGCGATGAACATCGATGCCGCACGAGCGGCGGCCGATCAAGCGACGGAGCGATGGAGCGCCGGAAAGCCGCTCTCGACCATCGACGGCATGCCGCTCGGCATCAAAGACATCATGGAAACTGCCGATATGCCGACGGAACAAGGCTCACCCCTTTTCAGCGGATGGCGGACGGGACGCGACGCGGCGGCGGTTGCGGCTCTACGCGAAGCCGGAGCGGTCGTGCTGGGCAAGACCGTGACCACGGAATTTGCGGCAACGGAGCCGCGCGGCACGCGAAATCCATGGGATCTCAACCGCACGCCTGGCGGATCGAGCAGCGGTTCGGCTGCCGCTGTCGGCGCGGGGATGATTCCGGCAGCATTGGGGACCCAGGTGATCGGGTCGATCTTGCGGCCCGCGAGCTATTGCGGCTGCTATGGCTATAAGCCGAGCGTAGGTGCGATCAACCGCGGCGGAAGCTACGACAATCTCAGTCAAAGCGCGTCGGGAGTATTGGCGGCGAGCCTCGATGAGGCCTGGTGTGTTGCGCGCGCGATCTCGTCCCGCGTCGGCGGCGATCCGGGCTATGAAGGCTTGCGCGGGCCCTTGGATTTACCAACTGCTAAAGCGCCGCGAGCGGTTGCGGTTCTGCAAACCGCCGGATGGTCGCGCACCGCGGCCGGTGCAACCGAGGCGCTGAGGGAGGAAATCGGGCGCCTCAGGGCGGCTGGCGTCGTCGTCAATGATCGGCACTCCGACAAGGCCATCTCCGATGTGGAGACGCTCATCGCGGACGCCGTGTCGCTGTCACGAAAGATCAACGCCTGGGAGTCGCGCTGGCCCCTCAATACTTACGCCCGCGACAAGGGACGCGACGGGCTCAGCAAGGCCATGCAGGATCGCTTGGCCGAGGCGGAGGCAATGAGCCAGGAAGAGTATCAAGCCCGCCTCGTCGAGCGCGACAAGGTGCGGGCGTCTTACGCCCGACTCTCGTCGGAAGCCGGATACGACATTTGCGTGAGCCTTGCCGCGCCCTCAGCGGCACCCCTCGGTATAGAGTCGACGGGGGATCCCATCTTCGTCGTGCCGTCGAGTCTCCTCGGGGTGCCGGCCCTCTCGCTGCCGCTCTTTCGCGAGGCGGGTCTTCCGCTCGGCCTTCAGCTCCTTGGCTTTTATAGCGCGGATGCCGAGCTTTTTGCCGCTGCTCGCTTCATTGATCGATCGAGGTCAAGCACGCCGACAGCGTGAAGACAACAGCGGGGAAGGATATCCATCATGCCCAACAGGTGCGCCTACGCTGAGCTCGCGGAGTTAAAATGCTGAAAGACCCCGGGCGTTATGCTTATTTGCCGTTGATCCGGCGGCCCAAGATCGAATGGCCGAATGGCGCTCGTATGGCGTTCTGGGTCGCTCCGAACATCGAGTATTACGAGTTGATGCCGCCGGGACCGTTTTGGCCGCGTCCCGCTCCGGATATGTTGAACTATTCGCATCGCGACTACGGCAATCGCGCTGGCGTATGGCGCGTGATGGAGGTGATGGCCAAATTTGGCGTTCGCGCCAGCGTCTCTTTGAATGCTGCCCTTTGCGATCATCTGCCCGATGTCATCCATGCCTGTAAGCAACTCCAATGGGAGCTGTTCAGCCATGGAATCTACAATACGCGAACGATTTACGGCATGGATCATGATCAAATCCGTGAGCTCCTCCGCGACAGCATCGAGACGATTGCGCGCGCCGGCGGGCAAGACGTGCATGGATTTCTGGCGCCCGCGGTGAGCAGCACCGAAGATTTCTTCGACCTGCTCCCGGAATTCGGCATCCGCTACACGGTCGATATGGTGCCCGACGATCAGCCGGTGCCGATCAACACCACGCAGGGACGCCTCGTTGCCGTTCCCTATTCGACCGACATCAACGACGTCCGCGTCATGGGTGTTCGCGGATATCCGCCCGATAAATGGGCGGCGATGGTGAAGGCAGCCTTCGATCAGCTTTATGAAGAAGGAGCCGAGAACGGAACGGTTCTGTGCGTGCCTTTGCATCCCTTCATCGTCGGGCAGCCGCACCGCATCGCGGCGCTCGCGGATATTCTACAATATGTCACGTCGCATGATCGGGTCTGGCTCGCGACGGCCCGCGAGATCGCGGACTGGTACTACCTTCACTATTACGACGTTGTCAGCGCGTTCATGACCTCTAAGAAGGGGGCGGCAGGATGAGCGTTCCGCCCGATTATCTGCGCTATCCCCTGCGCAAAGTGGGGCTCGATCACAACTGGTTCCACTATGAGCCTACACGCGCGCGCAAGCCGCTCGTCTTGCC
>CAYMNX010000813.1:0-2157 GCA_964391905.1 uncultured Rhizobiaceae bacterium | reverse complement strand
CGCGGCGTCGGCCTCGCGCGGCGAGGGTTTGTCGGCGAGCTCGGCGATCGCGAGCCCATCGGCGAGCTTCAGCGCCGTCTCGAGCGAATCGGCGACGCGGTTGCCGAGCCCCTCGCGTACCACGACGCGATCGACCACGACCTCGATATCGTGCTTCAGCTTCTTGTCGAGCGTCGGCGTCTCGTCGATCTCGTACATTTTGCCGTCGAGCTTGACGCGCTGAAAGCCGCGCTTTTGCAGATCGGCCAGCTCCTTGCGGTACTCGCCCTTGCGGCCGCGCACGAAAGGGGCGAGCAGCAGGAGCCGCGTGCCTTCCGGCATAGCCATGATGCGGTCGACCATCTGCGAGACGGTCTGGCTTTCGATCGGCAGCCCGGTCGCCGGCGAATAGGGGATGCCGATCCGGGCATAGAGCAACCGCAGATAATCGTAGATTTCGGTGACGGTGCCGACGGTCGAGCGCGGATTCTTCGAGGTCGTTTTCTGCTCGATCGAGATCGCGGGCGAAAGGCCTTCGATCAGATCGACATCGGGCTTCTGCATCAACTCGAGAAATTGCCGCGCGTAAGCCGAGAGGCTCTCGACATAGCGGCGCTGGCCCTCGGCATAGATCGTATCGAAGGCGAGCGAGGATTTGCCCGAGCCGGACAAGCCGGTAATGACCACCAGCGCATCGCGCGGCATATCGACGTCGATATTTTTGAGATTGTGTTCGCGAGCGCCGCGAACGCGGATGTATTGCATGGGTTCACTATAGCGGGCGGGCGCGCCAATGCGCCACCCCGCCGAGATTAGATGGTCGATTTTGCCCAGAAAACAAGCGAACCGCAACGCGGCCAGGGCCAGGAGAACGAATTAGGCGCTCGGTTTTGCGGTTGCAATCGATTTGGTGGCCTCGATTCCAGGTTCGAAATCCGCGAACTCCGGTATTCGGCGGGCTAGCCGGGCGCGTCTCACTCGCCTTGACGAATTCCTCGATATGCGCCGGGACCAAATGGAGCCGGCCCAGCTCTCGTTCGAGCGTCTGTTGCAGCCGCCGGCGGGTAAACTCATCATCGACGGCAAAGCGATCGAGATAGAGGTCCAGAATTCGCTGTTTGTCGGTATCGCTCGGATAACCCATCCGGATATGGGCATCGAACCTTCCCGCCCGCTTCGCGAGCGCTTCGTCGATCGCCTCGGGATGATTGGCGATGGTGACGATATCAGCATATCGCGATTGACCAGAACGACGCGATTCTTAAACGGATTGGACTCTTGAATGAGAGTACGGACCAAGGCGATGACGGCTGCTTCGTCCGGTTCGCGATAGACAAGACCGAGTGCCCCGAGCGACCAAGGAGGCTGGTTGCTTCTTTCCGCGATCAGCATGAACTGCGCGCCCAGTGTCTGGTACGGTACCGCGAAAGATCGTGCGAGGCCTGATCACTTGCAGTTGGCCATCGATGTTGAGCGTCACCTTGTTGGGCTTGTGTCGCGGTGAGACCACGTGATCGTTGGCGGAGCCGGTGCCAGGCAGTTCGCTGAGCCACATCCAGCCGGGCTTGTCTTTCAGTTTCTCTCCCAGCAAAGCAATCGCAGCGTCGTCAGCCGGAAGCGAGAAGGTGCTGATGTTCTCATCGGATCCGCAGAAGACCCGGAAAAGCGATGCGTAGGTGATCTGAGGCGCGACCTGCCGTTTGACTTGCTTGTGCTGTGCGACGATGTAGCCAGCGCGGCGGCCATCGTGGCGAAGCCCTTGATTGTGTCCTCGGAATATCGGCGAGTAGTTGGTCTTTGAAGCTCAGCGATGCAGCGGCTGATTCCGTGAAGAGGCGTTTGATGAGCGGACTCTCAGCGGCGGCTGCCCCTTCCTCGACCTCATAAACGCCATAAACGAACTCGCCCTTTGTATCGGCGCCGTAAACCGTCGCGGTGACGTTGAGGGTACTCGCGAGCATCTCGGCAGTTTTTCGTGCAGTCGGGGCGCCTCGGACGGCCCGTTCTTCAATGACGCTCTTGCCGCCAAGTTCCGAATTGCAACGGACGATATATCGTTGACCGCTCGAAAGCGTTCGTTTTCGACCTTAAACCACATGACGCAAGGTTCAGCCTCGTTCCAATATGCTCTCAAGCCTTGCCCGGGGGTACGAACAAGCCAGGCCAGATAATCCACAT
>CAYMNX010000812.1:0-16269 GCA_964391905.1 uncultured Rhizobiaceae bacterium | reverse complement strand
CGGAACAATCTCTATTACTGCGAGACGATCAGCGCGACCAATCCCTGCGGCGAGCAGCCGCTGCCGCCCTACGGCGCGTGCCTCTTGGGCTCGATCAACCTCGCCGCCCTGGTGAAGGAGCCCTTCACCGACGCGGCCGCGCTCGATCTCGATGAGCTGAAGCGCATCGTCCCGCTCGCCGTACGCATGCTCGACAATGCGATCGATGTCTCGCGCTTTCCGCTCGAGGAGCAGCTGCATGAGGCGCAAGCGAAGCGCCGCATCGGCCTCGGCGTTACGGGTCTTGCCGATGCCTTGATCCTCTGCGGCGTGCGCTATGGCTCGGCGCGCGCCGTCGCCTTGACCGAGCAATGGATGAAGGCGATCCAGCGCGCCGCGTATTTCGCTTCGGTCGAGCTCGCCGCCGAGAAGGGCCCTTTCCCGCTTTTCGATCGCGATGCCTATCTCGCCGGCGAGACCATCGCGGCGCTCGATGAGGATTTGAAAGCCGCGATCGCCAAATACGGCATTCGCAACGCGCTCCTCACCTCGGTCGCGCCGACCGGCACGATCTCGATCTTCGCCGACAATGTCTCCTCGGGACTCGAGCCGGTGTTCAGCTTCAAATACACGCGCAACGTGCTGATGCCCGATGGCAGCCGCAAAGAAGAAGAGGTCTCCGACCACGCCTATCGGCTCTATCACCGCGTCACCGGCGCGGGCCCCAATGCGCCGCTGCCGGATTACTTCGTCGACGCGCAATCGCTTGCGCCATCGGACCATGTCGTGATGCAGGCGGCGGTGCAGAAATATGTCGACAGCTCGATCTCGAAGACGATCAACGTGCCGATCGACTTTCCTTTCGAGCAGTTCAAGGACGTCTATCTCCAGGCTTACGAGCTCGGCTGCAAAGGCTGCACCACCTATCGCCCGAACGATGTGACGGGCGCCGTGCTCGAAGTGGCGCGGGAGATGAAGGACGGGGCGCCGCAGCCCGAGCTGCCGCTGCCGGCGCCGCGGCCGAAGGCGAAGGACGTCTACGAGGCGGGCGGCGTCGTCTATATGACGCAGCCGCTCGACCGCCCCGAGGCGCTCCCCGGCAACACCTATAAGATCGCCTGGCCGCAGAGCGAGCATGCGATGTACATCACCTTGAACGACATCGTTCAGGATGGCCGGCGCCGTCCCTTCGAGATCTTCATCAACTCGAAGAATATGGAGCATTACGCCTGGACCGTCGCGCTGACGCGCATGATCAGCGCCGTGTTCCGCCGCGGCGGCGACGTTTCCTTCGTCGTCGAGGAGCTGAAAGCCGTGTTCGATCCGCGCGGCGGCGCCTGGATGCAGGGCCATTACGTGCCCTCGCTCCTCGCCGCGATCGGCGACGTGATCGAGCGCCATATGATCGATATCGGCTTCATCGCGCCCAAAGGCGCGCACCAGCCGAAGCTCGTGCAGCGCCAGGTCGTCAATCTGCCCGACAGCCATCCGGCCATGGCGCAATGCCCCAAATGCGGCCAGGCATCGCTCATCCGCATCGAGAATTGCGACCAGTGCACGAATTGCGATTATTCGAAATGCGGGTGATTCTCGCGCTCGCGTTCTACCACGCGACGCTCATCGTCATGTGCGGACTTGTTCCGGGCATCCACGTTTAATCGAGGGAATTTCGTGAATGGCCGGGACAAGCCCGGCCATGACGAAATCAAGTTGGCGAATACAGAAGTATAGCTACCCGCCCACGGTCTCGAGCTGGACGTCGACGTTGTTCCGCGTTGCGTGGGAATAGGGGCAGATCTTCTCATGCGCTTCCCTGACCAGCGCCTCGAGATCGGATTGCGGCACGCTCTTGTCCTCGATGTGGAGCTTCACGGCGAGGCCGAAGCCGCCGCCGTCGCGCGGGCCGATCGTGACCGCGGCCGTGACCTTGGCTTTCGAGGCGTCCTTCTTGTGCTGCTTGCCGACGAAGTCGAGCGCGCCGCCGAAGCAGGCGGCATAGCCAGCGGCGAAGAGATGCTCGGGCGTGGCGGTGCCGGGCTTACCCGGGCCGCCCATCTCCTTCGGCACCGAAAGGTCGACCTTGACGATGCCGTCGCTCGTCTCGCTATGGCCGTTGCGGCCGCCGATGGCGGTCGCCGTCGCGGTGAAAAGCGGTTTGATCTTGTCCATATCGCCTCCTCGAGGTGGGATGCCACTGGATAGATTGTCGCGGTTCCGTGACATATCCAACGGCAAGATGAACTTTTTCCATGTCGATCCTGTGGCGGGCTGACGCAGCGCGCGAATTGCGCTTCGTCCGTCCTCCTGCGATCTCCTAAACTGACGCCATGGGACAATCGACGTTACGCCGCGCGGCGCTCGCGCTCGCGGCTCTGGTGGCGGCTCTCTTCGCGGCCTATGCCGCCTATTGGCACATCGCAGCGCAGAAGCTGCGCGACGGCCTCGATCCATGGGCCGAGGCGCAGCGCGCGCAAGGCTTGGACGCGGCATGGGACCAAGTCGAAATCAGCGGCTTCCCGGGCGCCTTCCGCTTTCATTTCGTCAAAGCAAGCTTCAGCGCGCGACGCCCGCTGCCGGCGCGCTTTTCCGCACCCGATCTCGTGGTCTGGGCGGCGCCGTGGAATCCGCGCCATTGGCAATTCGCCGCAGCCGACGGGGCACAGCTCGACACGGCCGAGTTCGCGACATTCGCGGCACGCCGCGTCGAAGGCAGCGCGACGCTGGGCGGCCCCAATGCCGTGCTCGATGCGACCGCTTCCGACATCACGGGCAGCGGCCTCGCGCAGCAGGCGACCATCGCCACCGCGTTGGCCCATATCGAGATTCCGCCACACCCGCCGGCGAGCCATCAGGAGACCGCGCTCATCGCATCGCTCCAGGTGAGCGATGTGACGCTGCCGACGAGCATCCCGAGTCTCGGCGACAGGATGTCGGAGCTGTCTTTCTCCGCGCAACTGAAAGGCGCGTTGCCGCCGGGTCCGCTTCCCGCCGCGCTCGTCCAGTGGCGTGATGCCGGGGGCACGGTCGAGCTGCAATCGCTGCGCCTTCATTGGGGTGCCCTGCTCGTCGACGCGAATGGCACGATTGCGCTCGATGGCGATCTTCAGCCCGAAGGTGCCTTCTCGGCGGTGGTCACCGGTCAGGACGCGATCGTCGACCTCGCCGTAAAGGGGGGCGCGCTCCGGGCCGAGAACGGCAGCATCGCCAAAGGGATTCTCGCCCTCCTCGCCAAGCCCGGGCCGAATGGCGAGAAGGCCATCACCGTGCCGCTCAGCGTGCAGCAGCGCCGCCTGTTTCTCGGGCCCGCCGCCGTCGCCGAGCTGCCGCGTATCGGTTGGGAGTGAAACCCGGCCGGCAACGGCGAACGGCTCAGGGCGGGGGCATTTGCTGCGGCGCTTCAGCGCGCTCGAACATGCCGTATTGGCGCTCCACCTCGGCGACGGCGATGCGGTAATCGGCGAAGATCTGCCCGCGGCCGGTGAGCTGCGCCAGGTGATGCCGGGTGTGCTCGCGCCAGCGCTTCACCGCCGCTTCGTCCTGCCAGTAGGAGATCGAGACGAGCTTGCCCGGCGTGGCCAGACTCTGGAAACGCTCGACCGAGATGAAGCCCTCGATCTGCTCGACCTCGGGCCTGAGGCTCGCGGCCAAGTCGAGATACTCCTGCTCGCGTCCCGGCTTTGGCTGCACCTCGAAGACGACGACGAACACAGTGCCTCCTTAGAAAGCTCTAAGCCACAAGCTTAGAGCTTATGGCTTAAAGCTTGCAGCTTTCTCACGCTTGCTTCGCCTCGATGATCGAGCGGCGGATCGCGCGCGTGCGCGTGAACAGCTCTTGCAGCTTGTCGCCTTCGCCCCAGCGGATCGCGCGCTGAAGCGCGGTCAAATCCTCATTGAAGCGTTGCAGCACCGCGAGCACCGCCTCGCGATTGTTGAGGAAGATGTCGCGCCACATCACCGGATCGGAGGCGGCGATGCGGGTGAAATCGCGAAAGCCCGAGGCCGAGAATTTGATCACCTCGGATTTGAGCGTCTCTTCGAGATCGGTCGCGGTGCCGACGATGGTGTAGGCGATCAGATGCGGCAGATGCGAGGTGATGGCGAGCACCATGTCGTGATGCTCCGCATCCATGGTCTCGAGATTCATCCCGCCCGCCTGCCACATCTGCGTGACCTTTTGCAGCGCCGCCGCATCGCCGCCCGCGATCGGGGTGAGGATGCACCACCGATTCTGGAATACCTCGGGAAAGCCCGATTCCGGCCCCGAATTCTCGGTGCCGGCGACGGGATGGCCGGGGACGATATGAACGCCCGGCGGCAGCAGCGGCAACAGCTCGCGCACGACGAGCGCCTTCACCGAGCCGACATCGGTGACGATGGCGCCGGGCTTGAGCGCCGGCGCGCTCGCCTTGCCGATCGCGGCATAGGTCGAGAGCGGCGTCGCGATCACGACGAGATCGGCATCCTTGACGGCTTCGGCGGGATCGGTCGTCACCGCTTCGGCGAGCTTCAGCCGCGTCACCGCGTCGAGCGTTTCCTGCCGCCGCGCGCACGCGACGATCGTGCCCGCCATCTTCTCCCGCCGCAGAAGCCGCGCCAGCGACGAGCCGATATGGCCGATGCCAATGAAGGCGACGCGCTCGAAATGTAGACCGCTCATCACTTCCTCAACGATTTGATCCCAGAAATTCGCCGAGCGCCGCGACGACCGCCTTGAGCTCATGCTCCTGGCCGATCGTGATGCGCAGACAATCGGGCAGATGATAGACGGCGACCTTGCGCACCAGAATGCCGCGCGCGCGCAGGAAATCCCATGCCGCCTCCGCGTCCTTTGGCGGCGCCGGGAAGCGCGCCAGGACGAAATTTGCAGCGCTCGGCGTCACGCTCAGGCCGAGCGCCATCAATTCGCGCGTCAGCCAGGCACGCCAGACCGCGTTGTGCTCACGCGCGCGCGTCACCCAATCCTGGTCCTCGATCGCGGCGACGCCAGCGGCCTGTGCCGCAGAATTGACGTTGAACGGTCCGCGAATGCGATTCATCACATCGGCGATGGCGGCGCTCGAATAGCTCCAGCCGAGGCGCAAGCCGCCCATCGCGTAAATCTTCGAGAAGGTGCGCGTCATCACGACGTTGGGCTCGGTCGCGGCAAGCTCTAAGCCGGACTCGTAATCCTTTTGGGTGACGAATTCGGCATAGGCGGCGTCGATCACCAGCATCACCGATTGCGGCAGCCCCGCATGGAGACGGCGCAGCGCCTCGCGCGGAATGTATGTGCCGGTCGGGTTGTTGGGATTGGCGATGAACAGGATCTTGGTGCGCGGCGTCACCAGCCGCAGCGCGGCATCCACATCGAAGGTGAGATTCTGTTCTGGCGCGGCGATCGGTTTCGCGCCGACCGTCAAGGCGACGATCGGGTAGATCGAGAAACCGTGATAGGAATAGATGATCTCGTCGCCCTCGCCGGCATAGGCTTCGGCGAGAAGATGGATGATGTCGTCCGAGCCGAGGCCGCACACGATCCGCGCCGCCTCGATGCCATGGAGCCGCGCCAGCGCTTGGCGCAGCGCAGTCGAATGCCCGTCGGGATAGCGAAATATCTCCTCCGCGACGGCGCGATAAGCGGCGATCGCCTTGGCGCTCGGCCCCAACGCGCTTTCATTGGAGGCGAGCCGGATCGGCTTTGCGACGCCCGCGATCTGCGCTTCACCGCCGACATAGGGCGCGATCTCGAGAATGCTCGCGCGCGGCGTGGGAACAGGGCCCGCCGTCATCGCGTTTCCGTCTCCGCGCCATCGGTGAAGGCGAGCGGCAGCGCGTAGCCGCCGAGCGATGCGACGCTCAAGATCCGCCCGCCCAGCGGTAGGAGCGCGGCTTTGAGGCGTGGATCATCGGCCACGAGCCAGCCCTCGACCTCGATGAGCTGGGCCACCGCCTCGCCGCCCATTTCGCTGCCCGCGAGCAGCGTTGCCGGCAGGCCGGCGCCGTTCAGCGCATCGACCACGCGCGTGCGGCTCATATCATCGCCGATCTCGATGATGAAGAGGCTGCGATCAGCGCCCGAAGGCTCGGGATCGATCCGGCTGATCACCAGGGCATCGCCGCCGTCGCTTCGCGCATTGCCGCGCGCACCAAAAGGAAGCCGCGCGATAACGCGCGGCTTCGCTCGATCGCCCGGGACGAGCAAGCGCCACCACGATTCCGCCTCGCCCTCTTGCCCCGGCAGAGGCAATACGCCCAAAGTTGCGCGACCGTCGCTGACGGCGCCGACCACTTCACCCACCGAGCGCAGCCCGATCATCGGCGTGTGGCTGCCGTAATGGTCGCGCGCCAAATCCCAAAAGCCTGTGCCGTTGCTCGGCGCGAAGACAGCGATATGCAGTTCCGCCTGCATCGCGATGCTGCCCGACAGGAGCTCGCGCCAAAGGCGCACCAGAATCGGCCGCGGAAAGGAGCCGCGATGCCGCGCAACAAGACGGCGCAGGATCTGCGCCTCGCGGCCCGGGCGCAGCGGCGGCGTTGCATCGGCCTCCTTCCGGCGCGCGATCGCCGTAACGATTTCGGCACGGCGGATCAGCACGTCCTGCAACGCATCATCGAGCTGGTCGATGCTGCGGCGTAGATCCTCGAGCGAAGACGGGGGCGTGGACATGACTGAAATACCGAAAATTGCGGGCAGTTTGGCGTGTGCCGTCCCATTCTTAAAGCAAAGAAAACGTTGACAGGCTAGGCCCCTGCTTCCTAGCTATGCGCCGCTTTCTTTCGTTTGTCGCGGGCCAGCATGACGGTTTTTGCGCCTTCGCCCAGCCTTTCGGTGCCTGACCACGACCGGCCTGGCTATAGGCTCGTCGTGTCGGAGCCGCTGGCGCTCGATTCAGGGCAAAGCCTCGCGCAATATGCCATTGCCTATCAGACCTATGGCCGGCTCAACGCCGACCGCTCCAACGCCATTCTCATCTGTCACGCCCTGACCGGCGATCAATACGTCGCCGAGCCGCATCCGATCACGGGCAAGCCCGGCTGGTGGGATATTCTCGCCGGTCCGGGCAAGCTGCTCGACACCGAGCGCTATTTCCTCATCTGCGCCAATGTGCTGGGCGGCTGCATGGGCTCGAGCGGGCCATCCGAGATCAACCCGGCGACGGGGAGGCCGTGGAATCTCACCTTTCCCGTCATCACCATCGCCGACATGGTCCGGGCGCAGAAGAAGCTCATCGATCATCTCGGCATCGAGACGCTGTTCTGCGTCATCGGCGGCTCGATGGGCGGCATGCAGGCGCTGCAATGGGCGGCGTCCTATCCCGAGCGCGTCTTCGCCGCCGTGCCGATCGCGACCGCGGCGCGGCATTCGGCGCAGAACATCGCCTTTCACGAGGTCGGGCGCCAGGCGATCATGGCCGACAGCAATTGGCGCAACGGCAATTACCTGGAGCACGGCGTCCGGCCGGAGCGCGGCCTCGCCGTCGCACGCATGGCCGCGCATATCACCTATCTGTCGGAGCCGGCGCTCCACCGCAAGTTCGGGCGCAATCTGCAGAACCGCGACGCGATCAGCTTCGGCTTCGACGCCGATTTCCAGGTCGAGAACTACCTGCGCCACCAAGGCATCAGCTTCGTCGAGCGCTTCGATGCCAATTCTTATCTCTATATCACCCGCGCTTGCGATTATTTCGATCTCGCGGCCGAGCATGGCGGCGTTCTCGCCAATGCGTTCCGCGGCACGAAGACGCGCTTCTGCTCGATCTCCTTCACGAGCGATTGGCTTTACCCGACCTCGGAGAATCGCCAAATCGTCCACGCGCTCAACGCCGCCGCGGCCAATGTCAGCTTCGTCGAGGTCGCGACCGATAAAGGCCATGACGCCTTCCTGCTCGACGAGCCGGAATTCCACGCAACCCTGCGCGGCTTTCTTGCCGGCTGTGCCGAGCATCGCGGCCTTAATCATCGATGAGCGCCGTCGCGCTCCGGCACCGATGAGCCCCGATGCGTCGCTGCTGACGCCGCGCCCCGCGACGCTGCGCGAGGATCTGCGCCTCGTCGCCGATATGATCAAGCCCGGCTCGCGCGTGCTTGATCTCGGCTGCGGCGATGGCGAGCTCTTGTCCTTTCTCGTCCATCACAAGAATGTCGACGGCCGCGGCATGGAGCTGAGCCAAGGCGGCGTCAATTCCTGCGTGCGTAACGGCCTCTCGGTCATCCAAGGCGATGCCGATAATGATCTGCGCGACTATCCCTCGCATGCTTTCGACTATGTCGTGCTGAGCCAGACCCTGCAGGCAACGCGCCATCCGCATGACGTCCTGCGCCATCTCGTGCGCATCGGCCGGCACGCGATCGTGTCGATTCCCAATTTTGGCCATTGGCGGATGCGGCTACGGCTTCTCATCGAGGGACGCATGCCGCGCACGCCGGTCCTGCCGCATCACTGGTACGATACGCCCAACATCCATCTCTGCACCATTCTCGATTTCATCGATCTGTGCGATGCCGAGCAGATCAAGGTCGAGCGCAGCGTCACGCTCGACGACCAGGGCCGGGCCTATCGCCTCAACCCGCGTGGCCGGCTCGCCAATCTTTTGGCGGCGCAAGGGCTCTTTCTGCTCGCCGGCAAGAACGGCAACAACGCGCCTTAGACGTTGGCCCCCTCACCCTGCCGCTTCGCGGGTCCCTTCCTCTCCCCGGCGGAGAGAGGGTTAGGGCGAGGGGGCGCTCGCACCCCTTCTAAAAATCGTCCGCGTCGAAATCGTGGTCCCAGCGATGGCCGTCGCCATCATGGCCGCGCTCGGAGCGCCGATCATGATCGTCGCGGCCGATTCCGTCATCGAGGTCGTCGCTATGGGCGGTCGGGATGAAGGACTCCTTCGCATTGTAGATGATCGTGCGCGCGTTCCAGCGCTGCAGGAAGCGCTGATCGAGCAGACGATTCGTCTCGTCGATAACGCCGCCGACATAATCCGCGTGGCTCCTATAGAGCGATTTCAGCTCGTCGGTGGTGAACGGCACGGTATAGCCATAGAGCGTGCAGAAGAGCGCGCCCAAGGGCCCGCTCGAGGTCACGGTCGTATCGTTCACGACCCATTGCCGGTCCGGGAAATCGACGAAAGGCGTGCGCAAACCGCCCGTCTCGTTGCCGAACTCGTCGAGCACATAGGAAACCGGCGTCAAAGCCGGCGGCGTCGGCGTTATCAACTTGATCGGCGGCGCCGAGGGCGGCGGCACGTTGTGATCGACCCAGCGGTAGAGTGCGCCGAGCGCCGCTTGCTTGAAATACTCCTTCGGGAAGGTGCTCTGCTGCGATTGATGGGTGCAGGTGAAGGTCGAGTAGACGAATGGCGTGCCGTCGAGATCGCGATGCGAGTTGTCGTCATCGGTGACGAGGGGCGTCAGATGCGGCGAGCCGGGCAGCTCCCAGGAGCGGAAGCGATTCCCCGGCGCATTGCTGTCGGCGCGGCGCACGCACCAGGCCTGCGATGAAACGAGGTCCGGCTGTGTTTCGACATTCATGATCGGCACATCCGAATGCAGCACGAGCCGCGGTGAGCAGGTCGGCCATGCCGGCACGCCGGGCGCCAAGGTCGCGCCGGTGCCGAAGCGCTCGTCCGGCATGAAGCCGTCGAAGATCGGACCACCGCCGGGCATGCGCCAGAACGGATGGATATCGTTGATGTAGAGCACCAGCGTTTGCGCGGCGCCCGATTCAGCCATCGCGTAGAGATGCTTGACCTTGTAGCCCGGGAGCAAATGCGTGGTCGCGTTGTTCTTGATCAACGCGCCGGTCTGGCTGATCAGATCCCAGACATAGCCGGAATTGGTGAAATTGATCGGATCATAGCGGCCCGGCGCGTGCTTCGGCGCATAATCGTTCTTCAGCACATTCGCGGGACCGGTGCCGTTGGTCAGCCCGACCCATGCATCGCCATGACGCTGCAACAGGCCCTTGACCTGAGACCATTCGACATCCGCGTCATAGCCGGGCGTGCCGTTATAGATTTCCATCACGACATTGCCGCTGAACTTCGCCGGATCGGACGGCAGCCGGACCAAGATTCGGGACGTAAATGGGTTGTTCGGGATGTTGACGACGGCGTTGCCGGTCGTCGCATCCTTCGTATAGAGATTGGCCTTCCCGGAGACGAAGAATTCCATCTCCGTATATTCGGAATGGTCGGTGGCGAATTCGTCGAGTCGCGTGTTGAAAGGAACCGATGTGCTCGTATAGGGCACCGGCACAAAGCTCGCGATCGGCGTCGTATTGGCCGAAGCCGGTGCGCTCGTCGCGAGTGTGGCGGCGATAGCCGCCGCGATCGTGATCGCTGATAAAGCCCGATCACCTCTATTTCGATGGAACCTCATCGCACGCTTGCTCCCCTTGTCAGATTTACGGTGCGTTCGAAAACCGCGTCGATTTCGGCGACCAGCGAGGACGGGCAATGCCCGTCCTCGCCGGCGCCGTCAATTAATCGTCGTAACGATTAGATCGCCGATCATCGCCATCGCGGTCGACGAAGCGGTGATGGTCGCGATCGAAGAAGCCACGATCGTGATCGTGATCGTGATCGTGGCCATGGTCGTGATCATCGTCCCGGAAGTCGGCCGGAGTGATGCATTTATAGTTATTGGCATTGGCGAGATCGCCGCCGGCGGGGCCGGTATAGCGCGCTTCCTGCGGATAGGGGCAGAGCGGCCGCTGGCGTGTCGTCGGGGCCGTGAGGAAGTTCGAGCCCGAAGCGATGACCGCGTGCGGCGCACGACCTTCCTCGACCCAGTTGACGAGCGGCGTCAGCAGATCGAACTGGTCGGTCGCAGGACCGCCGCCGCAATGGCCCATATTGGGAACGAGATAGAGGCGGCTGAAGTCTTGCGCGCCGCTCACCCCGCCATTCTGGGCCGCCATCTCCCTGTAATAGTTGATCGTGCCGGTGACGGGCGGACCGGGATCGGAGAGGCCGTGATACCAAATGATCTTGCCGCCGTGATGCTTGAACTTCGAGATGTCGAGCGAGGTCGAGTAGGTGACAACCGGCGTGTCCGGATTGAGGCCGGCGACATCGGTGTCAAAGTTGAAGGCGAGCGGATCGAAGCTCGGATTGGGCGGCAGCAGCCACGCATAGGGAAGCTGGCCCAGCCCCAGAGAATAATCGCCCGGTGCCGTCGTCGGCGTGCCGATCTTGCGCCCGGCGATGCCGCTCGGCAGCATGTAGCCGCCATCATAGATGTAGCCTTGGATGGTGGCATCCGCGTGATCCTTCACGGTGAGGCCACCCGGCACTTCGAGCGTATGGCCGGCGGAATCGCGCGGCCCCTGATGAATCTTCTTCACGGCGTCGACCTGCTCCGGCGACAAGCATGACGCCGTCTTCGCGCCCGTGCATTGCAGCGGCTGCTTCGTATCCGTGAAGACATAGGTAGCAGGATCGAATTTCGCCTGGCACTTCCTCACATTGTCGATGACGCCATCGACCGTGCCGTCGAGACCATCGCAGGCTTGGAGCAATGCTTTCTGGAAGAGCTGCTGATCGGCGACCGGGAAAGCAGGATAGAGAATCGGCAGACCTGCCGCCGTCTTCGCGATCGGTGTCGGGGTGATCGCATAAATCTGCTGGACGCCCCAATCCGTGGCGAGGCCGATCGCCTCGAGATCGTAAACCGGATCGCCGGCAATGATGCCGTCGTAGTAATCGGGGAAGTGTTGCGAGAACACCATACCCTGACGGCCGCCGGTCGAGCAGCCGACAAAGTAGGACCGATCCGGCCCCTCGTTGTAATAGGATTTGATGAGAAACTTCGCGATCTGCGTCACGACATCGATCGAGTGATAGGCCTGATCGATGGTCGCCTGCTTCTCGAGATAGAACTGGTTGGGATTGGGCAGGTTGCTGTTCTCATGCCCGCCATCCTGGCTCGCGACGGCCCAGCCATGAGCCAAGGTCGGCGAGAGGCTTCCTGCGGTTCCCGTCGCCGCAGGGACCGAGCCCTCGGTCCCGCCGCCGCCCTGAAACATGAAGCGGCCGTTCCAGGCCGCCGGCACTGGCAGGCGCACCTCGAACATGTCGCCATATTGATAGCCATCGGTGCCGATCCGCCGATTGATCACGCCCTGGATCTGACAGTGATCCGGCAACGGCACGCCATTGGCGGTGGTGGTGCCGGCCGGATTGAATTTCGTGAGCGTGATTTGCGTCGCGGGTACCGGGAATTTTGTCAGCGTTGCAAGATTGCTACAGGCCACCACCGGGTCGATCGGCTTTTTGGCCGCGAGGCTTGGCGTCGTGCCAAGGGCCGCCAGAAATGCGCCCATGGCAACGCTTCCGAGAACGGTCGCCGCTCTCGGTCGAAATGGTCGTCTCGTCATCGGGTTTCTCCCACCACATTCGTTTTGGCCACAGTGAAATTCTTCGCCGCGAAAAGCGAAAGGAGCCATGATGGCGATCGACCAGGTCGGAGTGCCGCCCGATTTGTCGCTTCCACCCTTTTGCTCACGCGTCGGAAAAGTGCGCGCGATTTTGTGAAGAAAGCCTGATCGCAACGCGCCGCCAAGTAAACCACAAAATTGCATGCAGCGTGCAAGTCGCCTTGCCCAACCCTGCTTGTGCGCTTACCCGCGCCTGCTTATGCTGGCTCGCGCGCGGAGCGGACGATGCGCCGGCGACCGGACGAGATAAGGGGTCACGCCGCGCGACAACCCCGGAACGAGAAGAGCCATGAATATTCGCTTGATCGTAAGCGTCCTGCTTTTCGTCGTTGCGGCGAGCACCGCCTTTGCCGATCCAGCGCCCGCGCCGCCCGCCTTCACGCCCGAACAGCGGCGCGCCCTCGATGAGGCAATCAAGGACTATATCCAACGCAATCCCGAGATCGTCCTCGAGGCCCTCGACGCGGCCAAGCGCAAGGCAGAGCAGGCCAAGAATGACGAGACGCAGCGCATCCTGGCGAGCCGGCGCGACGAGCTCGTCGCCGATCCGACGTCGCCGGTCGGCGGCAATCCCGAGGGCGATGTCACGATCGTCGAGTTCTTCGACTATCGCTGTCCCTATTGCAAGCAGGTCGAGCCGTCGCTCGAGGCGCTGTTGAAGCAGGATCCAAAACTGCGCATCGTCTATAAGGAATTCCCGATCCTGGGGCCCGCCTCGGTCTATGCGGCGCGCGTCGCGCTCGCGGCGCAAAAGCAGGGCAAATACGCCGGCTTCCACGCGGCGATGATGGCGACAAAAGGCGAGATCGACGAGGCGGTGATCCTGCGCGTCGCGCGCCTTGCCGGCCTCGACACCGAGCGCGTCAGGAAGGACATCGCGGCGCCGGAAATCGATGCCATTTTGCGTCACAATTTCGATCTGGCCCAGGCGCTCGCGATCAGCGGCACGCCCGGCTTCATCATCGGCAACGATATCGCCGAGGGCGCCGCCGATATCGATGCGCTGACGCGCATGGTCGCCGACGCACGCAGGTCGGATTAAAGCCTTGCGCGCAGTGCCGGTGAGAGAGGGCACAGCAAGAGTGGCACCGCCTCGGCAGGAAAAACGGCAAGGCTTCGCGCTTCTTCTCGTCATCTGGGTCCTCGCGCTGCTCGCGGTTATTGCCGCCGGAATTGCCGCGGATTCACGGAGCGAGTCGGTCATCGCCCGCAATCGCGTGGAGCTCGCGCGGGCGCGCGACCGGGCGGAAGCCGGCATTGCCATCGCGATCACAGGCTTGACCGTCCCCGATATGACGTTGCGGTGGGTGGCCGATGGCAGCACGCGAACCATCGCTTATGACGGCGGATCGGTCGCGATCACGGTTCAAGACGAAGGCGGGAAGATCGACCTCAACCAGGCGCCGCTCGAGCTCATCGCCAGCCTCTTCGACACGCTCGCCCCCGAAACCAGGGAGAGCCGCGAAGCGGTCATGAACGCAATCGCGCAGCAGCGCCAAGCCGCCACCGAGCGCGCACGCCTCGCCAATCCGCGCGGCGTTGATTTTCCACGCCGCCGCCGCACGGCTTCCCTAGCCGATGCCGCCTTTGCCGATATTGCCGAGCTGCAGCAGGTCGCGGGCATGAGCCGCGCTGTCTTCGATCAGATCCGGCCTTTCGTGACGGTCTATTCACAGAGCCCGACGATCAATCCGCTGACGGCGCCGCGCGAGGTGCTCGCCGCCCTGCCTGGCGTAGACGGACCCGCGATCGATCTCTACATGATGGCGCGACAAGCTCAGCAGCTCGGTCAGCCGACGACCGAGCTGCCATCGCTCGGCGCCGCGGCGAGCCGTTACATTTCGATGGCCGATCTCCGAGCCGTGACGATCACCACCAAGGCTGCGACGACGACGGGCCCAAGCTTCAGCCGCGAGGCGCTGGTATCGTTCGATGGAACCACGACGCTGCCATTCCGATTCCTCGCCTGGCGGCAGGGCGCCGAGCCTTCGAATCTCGCGCTAACCCAGGCGGGGCAGTAATCCCCGACACAAGCCCTCCCCGCCCGCTTGCGAGCGGGGAGGATTGGATAATGTCGAGTCTAGTTCCGATCGTCGCGCATGGATCGACCGTCACGATCGTCGTCGTAGCCACCCGCGAATGAGGGACCGCGGCCATGGTCGTGGCGATCCTCGGCAACGTGGTGGTCGATGTCATGACACTCGCCCGGTACGACATCGATCTCTTCGGCATCGAGCGCGCCGGTATTCTCGTGCTTGTATTTGGTGCGCAGCATCTGACAGGCCGCGACACGCTTTGCGTCGAGATCGCCGCCGCAGTGGAAATTGCCGGCGTCATCGATGCTGCCGGAGCCATTGTAGATTGCCGTGGTCGGCCACGGGCAGAGCGGCCGGGTACGCGTCGGAACGGCGCCGCCTTGGGAGAGAATGCTGTCGGGCGCGACACCATTCTCGACCCAATCGACCAGCACGCCGAAGAGGTTGACCGGCTGGGGTCCGCTGCCGCCGCCGCAATGCGCGACGCCGGGTGCGTGATAGTACCGGAACCAGGATTGGAGATGCTTGAAATCGGCCTCGCCATGGCCGTAGCGGACGGCGACGCGCGTGTAGTAATCGACCGAGTCGCGCCAGCGGATCAGCTGGTCGGCGGCGCCTTGCCACATGATGATCTTGCCGCCGCGATGCTTGACGAGGCCCAGATCCGTCGATTGCGTCTCGGTCAGATCGTCGGTGTTGTTGGCGCCGAGCGTCGCCTCGTCCTCATAGGTATAGGCTCCGGCGGGATGACCCGCCGCCGCGATCGCCGCGTCGCTCGAATAGAGCAGGTCGGTGTCGAAGGTAAGATCGCGGTGATCCCAGGCGATGACTTGCGCCGCGCTCGAGGGGAGGCTCGCAAAGCCGACGCCGACCGCCGCGCCGCGATCGAAGGGGAACCAGATCCGCTTGCCCAGATGATTGCGGGGGCCGTCCCAGATCGCATCGATGGTCGCCGCCTGATCGGCGTCGAGACAATTGGGCGCGGCAGGCGCGCCCGGCTTGCCGCAAATATTCGCCTTGGCGCTGAATCTACAGCTGCGCGGATCGTCGATGAGACCGTCGACGACGCCGTCATTCGCATCGCAAGCGGCGATCGCCGAGGCCGTGGCGGCGGTGAATTGATTGGTCGTCAACGTCTTGCCTTTCGAGGTCAGCTTCTCGCGCACCATCAAGGCCGGCCACGCATCGGAGAGGCGGAATTGCTCGTGATAAAAGGCCGGCGCGCCGACGAGAAAGCCGTCGAACTCGCCGCCATATTTCTGCGCCAGCGCGAAGCCCTGACGTCCGCCGGTCGAGCATCCGTTCCAATAATTGCGCCTGACGGACGTGCCGTAATAGCTCTTGGCAAGCGCCTTGCCCCATTCGACCTGCTGATGCACGCCCTCCTCGATGTAATCGTTGATCTTGCCGATATCCAATTCGTTGGTCGCTTGGATGACGCCGAAATTGCCGCGCGTGCCGTTATCGGCGGTGGTGTGGCCCGTATCGGTCGAGGTGCCGATATAGCCCGCATCGGTCGCGCTGGTCGTGGCGCCGACGCTGCCGACGAGCCCACCGCCACCGAGATTTTCGAGCTTGCCGTTCCAGGCGCCTTCGACGCCGCCGCTGCCGCCATCGGCGCTGTTGAGCGGCAGGCCGATGCCGATCTTGATAGCCTGCGCCTCGCCCGGGGCGTAGCCGGAAGCGGGCCCCGACCTGGCCGAATAAGTGAGCTGCACATTGCAATAGGCGGCGTGCGCCGGCGATGCCGAGGCCGGCACGACGGTCGCCGTGACCGCGGCGATGACGGGATTGCCCGCGAGCCGGTAAACGGGATTGATGGCGAGATCGGTGCATTTCGGAGCCGCC
>CAYMNX010000811.1:0-2092 GCA_964391905.1 uncultured Rhizobiaceae bacterium | reverse complement strand
GGTCGCGGGTCTCGAGGGCGGGCCGCGCGCCGGCTATGTCGGCGGGCTCTCGAAAGCCTTCATCCTCGGCCTTCTCGCCGCCGAGCACGCGGCGTCGCGGCGATGAGGAAGCGGAGCCGTCCCCCGCGGCGGGCGATCTCCATGGCGGTGGCAACGCTTCTCGCGCTGGCGAGCGCGTCCGGCCGCGCGGCCGCAGCCGATTATCCCGATCACGCGATCACGCTGGTCGTGCCGTTTCCTGCGGGCGGCCCGTCGGATGTCGGCGCGCGGGCGCTTGCCGATGCGCTGGGCCGGCAATTGCATCAGGCGCTGGTGGTCGAGAATGTCGGCGGCGCCGGCGGCAATATCGGCGCGACACGCGCAGCGCACGCCGCAGCCGACGGCTATACCTTGCTGTTCACGAATTTCTCGCTCGCGATCAGCCCGGCGCTCTACGACAATCTCGCTTATGATGCCGTCAAGGATCTGGCGAGCATCGGCGTCGCCTCGCTTTCGGCAACGCTGTTCCTGGCGCGCGCCGATTTTCCCGCGGCGAGCATGCCCGAACTGCTCGCGACGCTGAAGCATGACGGCGACAAGATCTTGATGGCAACGTCAGGCCCTGGTGGGCCGTCCGATCTTTGCGCGCTGCTGACCATGAAGTCGCTCGGCACGCGCTTCACCATCGTTCCCTACAAAGGCACGGGTCCGGCCATGACGGATCTGATCGCGGGCCATGTCGATCTTATGTGCGATTCGATCATCACCGCCTTGCCGCAGGTGAAGGCGGGCGTGGTGAAAACCTACGGCGTCACGGGGAAGACGCGCTCCGCCATCGCGCCCGAGATTCCGACGCTCGACGAGCAAGGGCTGAAGGGCGTCGATTACAGCGTCTGGAGCGCGCTCTACGCCCCGAAAGGGACGCCGCCGGCGATCATCGACCGGCTCGCCGCGGCGCTCGAGGCGGCGCTCAAAGATCCCGATTTCATCAAGATCAGCACCACGCTCGGCCAGGAGCTTCCGCACGGCGATATCACGACGCCGTCGGGCGCCGATGCTTTTCTGCGATCCGAAATCGCGCGCTGGACGTCGCTGCTCAAGGGCCGCCCGGCGGCAAACTGACATTTACGAGGACTCTCCATGACGCAATACCCGACCCTGCGAATGCTCGAGCGCCACGGCAGTTGGCTCGCGATCGCCGTCGCCCTCTTCCCGCTCGTGGCCGGCATCGTCGCGGCGCTCGCGGGCGCCTCGGCGTGGTGGATCGCAGGCGGCGCCGCGGCGGCGGCGTTTCTCTTCATCGCGGCGCGCTCTTACGTCGAGATGATCAAGCTGATGACCGATATGCTGCTGCCGAAGTGAGCGTCCGCTGAAGCAGAACCAGCTATGTCTTCTAGTTTCTTAAGCGTGCTCGTACCATCGGCGCGTTCGCAAAACGATGCGGACGACCGACAGCATGACCGGCACCTCGATGAGGACGCCGACGACCGTAGCAAGCGCGGCGCCGGAATTGAGACCGAAGAGGGCGATCGCGGTCGCAACGGCGAGCTCGAAGAAGTTGCTGGCGCCAATGAGCGCCGATGGCCCCGCGACACAAAACGCGGTTCCGAGTCGCCGGTTGAGCCAGTAGGCGAGCCCGGCATTCAGGTAAACCTGAATCAAGATCGGAATTGCCAAGAGCAGAATCACGAGCGGCTGCGCCAGGATCTGCTCGCCCTGGAAGCCGAAGAGCAGCACCAGCGTCAATAGCAAGGCGCCCAGCGACAGCGGGCCCAGCCGCCGCAACGTTGCGGTCAGCCGCTGTTCCCCGCCTTGAGCAAGAACTCGTCCCCGCCAGAGCTGGGCGATGATGACCGGCACGACGAGATAAAGCACGATCGAGAGCAGCAGCGTCTGCCACGGTACCGTGATCGATGAAAGCCCGAGCAAGAGACCGACGATTGGTGCGAAGGCGAACACCATGATCGTATCATTGAGGGCGACCTGGCTCAGCGTGAAGTGCGGCTCGCCGTCGAGGAGATTGCTCCAGACGAACACCATCGCCGTGCACGGCGCAGCTGCCAAGAGAATCAGGCCGGCGACATAGGACGAGAGCTGGTCCGCCGGCAGCAGC
>CAYMNX010000810.1:0-10538 GCA_964391905.1 uncultured Rhizobiaceae bacterium | reverse complement strand
AATGAGCTAAACATCGCTGCTTTCCGGGAGGCGGGCTCGCCATGATTCATGTTGCCATTCTCGACGACTACCAAGGCGTCGCGCTACGGCTCGCCGATTGGAAGAGTCTCCATCCCGACGTGCAGATCGAGGCCTTTCCCGAGCATATCGCCGATCTCGACACGCTGGCAAAGCGCCTCCACACCTTCGAATGCCTCGTACTGATGCGCGAGCGCACGCCGCTCAAGCGGCCGCTGATCGAGAAATTGCCGAACCTCAAGCTCGTGATCACGACCGGCATGCACAACGCCTCGATCGATCACGTCGCGCTCGCCGAGCGCGGCATCGTCTATTGCGGCACCGATGGCCTCGGCCATTCGACGGCGGAGCTCACCTGGGGCTTGATCCTCGCGCTTTTGCGCAACATCCCGCGCGAAGACCGCGCGATCCGCCAAGGGCGTTGGCAGACGACGATCGGCTACGGCGCCAAGGGCAAGACCCTGGGCATTATCGGGCTGGGCCGGCTCGGGACCATGGTCGCCGGCTATGGCAAGGCCTTTGGCCTCGAGGTCATCGGCTGGAGCCGCAGCCTCACCGACGCGCGCGCCGCCGAGCTCGGCATCAAGCGCGTCGCGAAGGACGAGCTCTTCCAGCGCGCCGATATCGTGACCATCCATGTGCCGCTCAACGATTCCAGTCGCGGCCTCGTCGGCGCGGCCGAGCTCGCGCGCATGAAGCCGACGGCCTATCTCGTCAACACCTCGCGCGGGCCGATCGTCGAAGAAGCGGCGCTGCTCGCCGCCTTGAAGGGCCGGAAGATCGCCGGCGCCGCGATCGACGTCTATGACCGCGAGCCGGTGCCGAAGGATCACCCTTTCTTCGAGCTCGACAATGTCGTGCTGACGCCGCATTTGGGCTATGTGATCGAGGAGAATCTTCGCATCAACTATCAGAGCGCGGTCGAGAATATTCGCGCTTTTCTCGACGGCAAGCCGATCCGGCTCATCAAGCCGCGCAGCTAAAGAGAAGCAAGGGGCAACAGGGGGAAATCATGAGACGCGGAGCAATAAGACGAAATCGCAACCGTGCCGTTGCCATAGCGGCGGTGATCCTCTGCGCCCTCGGCGCAGCGCCGCTCCGCGCCGAGGAAGCAAAGCCGATCGATGTCGTGCTCGCCAATCCCGCGATCAGCCTTTCCTTCAGCGCCGCCTATCTCGCCGAGGATCTCGGCATTTTCACGAAGCACGGTCTGCACGTGAAAATGATCGAGTTGCCCGGCGTCGGCGCGATCAACGGCGTGATCTCGGGCAGCGCCGATTTCGCGCAGCCTTCATCGCTGTCGCTCACCCGCGCCGCGGCCAAGGGGCAGCGGCTCTTGGCGATCGCCGAGACCTCCGACAAGCCGATCATTCAGGTCGCCCTGCGCAAGGAATTCGCCGAGGCCGAGGGCTTCGATCCGAAGCAGCCTTTCGCGAAGCGCGCCGCCTTGCTGCGCGGCCGCACCATCGCGGTCGATGCCGCCAATTCGCTTATCCATGCCTATGCGCTGCTGATGGCGAAGCGCGCCGGCATCGATGCGAGCGGCCTGCAGATCGCCTTCATGCAGCCGCCCAACATGGTCGCCGCTTTCCAAGCAAAGCAGATCGACGGCTACGCCATGTCGCCGCCTTGGCCGCTGATCCCGGTCGTGCAGGGCGCGGCGGTCATGCTCGCGAGCGGCCCTGACGGCGAGCCCGCGGACCTCGAGCCTTTCGCCAACAATGTCGTGGTGACGCGGCCCGAGACGTGTCAGAAGCGCAAGGCGGTGTGTGAAGCGATGGGCCGCAGCTTCGTCGAGGCGGAGGCTTATATCCAGGACCATCCGAGCGAGGCGCTTGCCTTGCTGAAGAAGCGATTCTCGACGCTCGACGACAAGGTCCTCGCGGCGGCATTCGATGCCATCCGCAAAATCAGCCCCAGCCCGCCGATCGTCAACAAGAAGGGCATGGAGAATGCGGAAATTTTCAATATCGATGCCGGGCTGATGAAGCCCGAGGAAAAGCTCGCCTCCTATGACGGGCTTTCGACCGACGAATTCGTGAAATGAATGATCAAAGTACGGGGGAGACGATGAACAGGATGAATTGGACGCTTCGGTTTTCTTTGGCCGCGCTCGCGGCCGTCATGATGATCGCGCCGGCCGCAGCGCAGACGCACATCAAGGTCGGCTTCATCAACAGCCTCTCCGGCTTTCTCGCCCAGCCGGGCGACGAGATGGACAAGGGCGTCTCGCTCTACGTCAAAGAGCATGAGAAGGAGCTGCCACCGGGCGTCACGGTCGAGGTGATCAAGCGCGACGACACCTCGACGCCCGAGGTCGGCAAGCGCCTCGCGCAAGAGCTTATTACCCGCGATCACGTGCAGCTGCTCTTCGGCGTCGTCGGCTCGCCGATCGCCGCCGCGATTGCGCCGCTCACCGCCGAAGCAAAGGTGCCCTTCATCATCACCAACGCCGCCGGAACCTCGATCACGCGAATCTCGCCCTATGTCGCGCGCGTTTCCTTTACGCAATGGCATACGGCGCTGCCGATGGGGCAATGGGCGGTGAAGCAAGGCTGGAAGAAGGCTTTCGTCGCGGTCAGCGACTTCATCCCGGGCCATGATGCCGAAGGCGCCTTCACCAAGGGCTTCACCGATGCCGGCGGCCAGATCATCGGCTCGATCGCCTTCTCGGCGGCGAGCCCCGACTTCCCGCCGGTGGTGCAGCGGATTCGCGATGCCAAGCCCGATGTCGCCTTCGTCTGGGTGCCGGCGGGAACGCAAGCGACCTCGATGATGAAATCGATCAAGGATTTGGGCGTGCGCGAAGCGGGGATTAACGTCGTCTCGACCCAGGACCTCGTGCCGGACGAGGAGCTGCCCAATATGGGCGAGGTCGCGGCCGGCGTGATCACCGCCGGCAATTACTCGGCCGCGGCCGATCGCCCCGCCAACAAAGCCTTCATCGCCGCCTGGAACAAGGCTTATGGCGCCAACACCACGCCCGACTTCCTCTCCGCCGACGGCTGGGACGGCATGATGGCGGTGTTCGATCTCATCAAGGCAACCAAGGGCAAGTTCACGGGCGACGAGGCGATGGCGTTCCTCTCGCATTGGAAGACCGATGCCAGCCCGCGCGGCCCGATCTCGATCGACCCCGCGACGCGCGACATCGTCCAGAACGTCTATATTCGCAAGACCGAGATGAAGGATGGCAAGCTCGCCAATGTCGAGTTCGATACCATCGCCAATGTGAAGGATCCCTGGAAGGAGCTGAATCCGCCGAAGCAATAGCGGGGCGGCGAACAGGAGCCGAATGACCGACGATCGCCTTCGTTTCGATGACCGCGTCGCGATCGTCACCGGCGCGGGTCAGGGGCTCGGACGCAGCCATGCGCTGGGCCTCGCCGCGCGCGGTGCGAAGGTGGTCGTCAACGATGTCGGCGCCGCGCTCGACGGCACCGGCGCGGCGACGGCATCGGCGGCGGCGCGCGTCGTCGCCGAGATCGAAGCGGCGGGCGGCGCGGCGATCGCCGATGCCGCCGATGTGACCGATTTCGCCCAGGTAGAAGCGATGGTCGCGCGCGCCAGAGAGCGCTGGGGGCGGGTCGACATCCTCGTCAACAACGCCGGCATCCTGCGCGACAGGAGCTTCGCGAAGATGGCGCTCGCCGATTTTCGCGCCGTGCTCGACGTCCATCTCATGGGCGCGGTCCATTGCGCGAAGGCGGTGTGGGAGCCGATGCGCGCGCAGAATTACGGCCGCATCGTCTTCACCACCTCTTCGAGCGGGCTCTACGGCAATTTCGGCCAAGCCAATTACGGCGCCGCCAAGGCGGCGATGATCGGCCTCATGAACGCGCTCCATCACGAGGGGCAGAAGAACGACATTCGCGTCAATATCCTGTCGCCGACCGCCGCGACCCGCATGACCGAAACCTTCCTGCCCGACGCGGACAAGGCCTTGCTCGACCCGCAATCCGTCACCCCTGGCTTGCTCTATCTCGCGAGCGAGGACGCGCCGTCGCGCGTCATGCTCTGCGCCGGCGCCGGCTGCTTCGCCCGCGCCGCGATCTACGAGACGGAAGGGATCTACCTCGCCGAGGATGAGCGAACGCCCGAGACGATCGCGCGGCGCTTCGGCGACATTTCTTCGCAAGCGGGGCAAACCGCATTGACGGATGCCTGGGCGCAGACGAAAAGATATGTGGCGATGGCACGGAGCGCGCAGAAGAGATGAGCACGGAAACGACGGTTGCGATCATCGGCGGCGGGATCGCCGGGCTTGCCTTGGCGCTGAACCTCAAGAAGCGGGGCATCGCCTGTCACGTCTATGAGGCGGCGCCCGAGATCAAGGAGCTCGGCGTCGGCATCACGCTCCTGCCGCATGCGACGCGCGAGTTGAGCGAGCTCGGGGTGCTCGACGAGCTGAAGACGCTCGCGATCGAGAATGTCGAAAGCTGCTTCTTCAACCGCTTCGGCCAATTGCTCTACAAGGAGCCGCGCGGGAAATATGCGGGCTACCGCCTCCCTGAGCTCGGCATCCATCGCGGCCGGCTCCATCTGGTGCTCTACAAGGCGGCGCGGGCCGCGCTCGGCGACGAATACATCACGACCAACCGGCAATGCGTCGGCGTCGAGCAGGACGAGAGCGGCGTCACCCTGCGCCTGCGCGAGACGTCGAGCGGAACGGCGGTCGCGCCCGTCACAGCCAAGGTCGCGATCGGCTGCGATGGCGTCAACTCCGCGGTGCGGCGGCAATTCTATCCCGACGAGCAAATGGCCTTTGCCGGCATCAATACCTGGCGCGGCGTGACGCGCAGGAAGCCGATCCTCACCGGCCGCTCCTATATGCGCATCGGCTCGATCCGCACCGGCAAGATCGTCGTCTATCCGATCATCGACAATGTCGACGGCGCGGGAAACCAGCTCATCAATTGGATGGCGGAAATTCAAACCGGCAAGCTCGAGAAGAACGATTGGAACAAGCCCGGGAAGCTCGAGGATTTCCTGCCGATCTACGAGAATTGGAAATTCGACTGGCTCGATGTCGGCGCGCTCATCCGCGACGCCGACACGATCCTCGAATATCCGATGGTCGACAAGGATCCGGTTTCGCGCTGGACCTTCGGGCGCATCACCTTCGCCGGCGACGCCGCGCATCCGATGTATCCGCGCGGCTCCAACGGCGCGGCGCAAGCGCTCATCGATGCGCGCACCCTCGCCGATCTCCTGCAGCAGCAAGCCGATCCGCGCGCGGCGCTCGCCGAGTATGAGACGAAGCGCCTCCCGGCGACCGCGAAGGTCGTGCGCACCAATCGCGAGCACCCGCCCGATTTCATCAACATCCGCGTCGAGGAGCTGATCGGCGACAAGCCCTATGACAAGCTCGACGCCGTCATCACGCAGGATGAGCTCAAGGCCCTCAGCGACCAGTACAAGCGCGTCGCCGGCTTCGCCCTCGAGGATGTGCGGTAGCGGTGAACCGTCTGACCGTCATTGCCGCGAAAGCGGCAATCCAGGGCTACCCGCACGCCACTCGCCCTGGACACCCGCTTGCGCGGGTGTGACGACGGAGATTGCTGCCGATACCACTCAGCTTTTCAACGCCCGACCAATGCTCTCGCCGGCGATCTTGCCGAAGGTGAGCGCCTTGGCGAGGCCGCCCGAATAGCCGACGACCGGCCCGCCCTCGAGCCCGCCGATGGTGCCGCCCGCGGCGTAGAGCCCCGCGATCGGATCGCCGCTCCTGTGCAGCACGCGCGCCGCGGCATCAATCGCGACGCCGCCCATCGTATAGGTGATGCCGGCGCAGAGCGGCACGGCGTAGAAAGGCGGCTTTATGATCGGCAGCGCCTTCGAGCCCCAGATATGGCCGGTGTCGGCGCTGCGCGGTGGCATGAGCGCGCCGAGCTTTTGCGTTGCGACCGCGTCGTTGTATTGCGCGACCGTCGCCGCGACGACCGCGCTTGGCAGCTCCGCTTGCGCCGCGGCGGCCTCGATCGTCGCCGCGCGGAAGAAGGTCGCGCCGGTGTCGACGAGAAAGGGATTCGCCGACATGACATAGGTCTTGCCGCTTTCCTGCCAGATCGCCTCGTCGAAGATCGCGACCGCGCCCAAGGGATCGTCGAGCCGCGCGATCGCATTGGCGATCGAGACGCCGGCAAGCCCTTCATCGGTGAAGCGCCGCCCGTGCCGATCGACCGCGATGCCGGCCGCGATCGGAAAATCGATCGTCGGATAGGGCCAGAGCTGCGGATTGGTCATCGCGTCGCGCGCCTGCACATGGCCGTAGAAGCATTCCATGTCGGTGAGCTTGGCACCGATGCCTTCGGCCATGAGCAGGCCGTCGCCGCGCCCGGTCTTGGCGTTGCGCTGCAACAGCCGCTCCGGCCGCGCGCTGATGAAGCGCTTGACGAGATCGAGATTGGCCTGGAACCCGCCATCGGCGAGCACCACGGCGCGCGATGAAAAGCGATGCGTCTCATCGCCGCTGGTGGCGTTGACGCCAGCGCAGCGCCCCGCCTCCATGACGAGCTCGCGCGCCCGCATGTTCCGCATCAGCCTGCCGCCGAGCGCATCGAGCTTGCCTGCGAGCAGGCGCAGCATCACATCGCCCGCGCGGCCATTCCAATCGAGCCCGGGGCGGCGCGGCACCGGCGGCGCCAAAGTCGCGAGGCTGCGCGTCGCCGCGCCGGCATTGATGGTGCGGATGCCGAGGCCGAAGAGCCAGCGCAGCGCCGGCCCCGCTTCGGCCGCGTATTTGTCGCGCAGCTTTGCGTCGACATAACCGCGCGTCGCCTCGTCGATCGCTGTGCTAAGCGACGCTGCGCCGCCCAGCATGTCGTGCAGCGCGACCTGAAAGACGCCCATGGTGATGCGCGAATTGCAAAGATATTTCTCATCCGTGCCCTGCTCGAGCACGATGGACTTCAATCCCTGCTCGGCCGCGCGGATCGCTGCGGCAAGCCCCGCCAGCCCGCCGCCGACGATGATGACATCGGCCGAATGTGTTGGCACTTACATCCCTCCTACCAACCCTCTCCGCCCGCTTGCGGGGGGAGAGGGTGCGAGCGCCAGCGAGCGGGTGAGGTGGGTGTCGACGGCAATCACCACCTCACCCTCCCGCGCTTCGCGCGGGTCCCTCCCTCTCCCCCACTGCGTGGCGGAGAGGGGCAAGAAGATGACGCTTCATTCAAGCGACGACCAGAGAATTTCGGCGCCGCCATCTTTCGCCTCGATCATCGCCGAGAGAAGCGCCGTGTCGCTCTCGGATTGGCGCGCGCCGATCTTGAGCGAATAGATGCGTCCCGCTTCGAGGCGCGTCACGCCGCTCGCTTCGGCTTCGGTTTCGACAAGGCTCAAGCCGATGCCGGTGACGAGCTTCTGCGCCGCCGGATGGATCGCGAGCCCCGCGAGCTTTTCCTGCGCCGCGTCTTTCAGGGCCGCGTCGCTCGCGCCGCTGCGCGCCGCCGCGATCATGGCTTGTAGCGCTGCGCGCGCGTGCGCGAGCGTCGCGCCCGGCTTGGCGGCGAGCGTCAGGTATCCCTCCGCCCAATAGCCGGCATGGCGGACCGCAATATAGGCGAGCAACGGGTCGATCCGGCCGCTTTGCGGATAGTCGAGCGCCGTCGGAACGCCGCCCGGGCTCAGGCTCGCGAGGACGCGAATATCCTGCGCGCCGCCCGCTGCGGCGGCCTTCTCGGCGGCGACGACCGCTTCGCGCGCCGTCGCAGCTTTCTCGAAACTCTGATGCAAGGCGCTGCTCGCCGATCGCAGAATCTTGCAGGCGCCCTGGATCAGCCGCTTCGCCACCGGCGATTTCGGCAAGAGCAGCGGATCGAGCGTCGCGCTGATATCGCGCAGTTCGCGCGCGCCGAGCGCCGCTTGCAGGCGCGGCAGCAGATCGGCCGGCATCGCATCCGTGGTCCAAAGACCGAGCGGCCCCTCCGCCAGCTCCGCCGCCCAATCGGCGAGATGCTTGCCGGCGTCGCGCAAGGGCTTCACGCCTTCGACCCAGGTGAGGCGCTGCGCGTTCGCCATCATCTGCGGGCTGCCGGCGCTATGCATCCGGATGCTGCCATTGGGCGCGACCAAGGCGAAAGCCGCGTCGAGCTTCGGCGTGAAATTGGTGAGATAGGCGAGCGCGGCAGTGTCGATCTTGTTGCCGTAGACGACGAGGCCCGCCAAGCCCGCGGCGGCGATTTGGCGCGCAACCTCTTTGACGCGCGCTTCGAATTCCGCCTTCGGAACGAGCGTCTCGTCCCAATCATAAGGGCCGATCAGGACGGCTGGCTGCACGACACGCATGATATGTCCCTTGCCTTAAGCCGGCACGCTGGCGAGCCAGGCGGTGCGCTTGCTCAGCTGCTCGACGCCGGTCGCGGTGACGCGCACCGGCTCGCCGCAGAGCAGATAGCCCGTCTCCGGCAAATATTGATTGGGATGAACGACGAAGACCATGTCCTCTTCGAGGATCACGTCGTTCTCGGGCGCGACATCGCCTGGCGCGTTCGAGCCATGACCCAGCCCGTGGCCACGGCGGCGGATATGCGGCGGCCGGCAAAATTCGGCATAGCCTTGCGCGCTCAGCACCTCGTCGATCGCCTTCGCGACGGCACTCATCGGGATGCCGGGCCGCACGGTGCGAATGCCCGCCTCCATCGCGCGCACGACGAGCGCATATTTCTCGTCGAGCACCGGGCTCGGCGGGCCGACGATCGCCGTCCGACAAATCTGCGACAGCTGGCCGCGATAGGTCGGCGTCATCTCGGCGAGAATGACATCGCCTTTCTGCAGCGGCCGGCCGCTCGACGGCGCAACCGAGCGATTATGCGGCGAGGCGGTGAGCAGGAAGAAATTATCGTCGGCGCCGAGCTCTTCCATATAGAGCTTCAACTGCACCGCGAGATCGCACTCGCGCATGCCCGGTTTCGCGATCTCAAGGAGGCGCTCGAAGCCGCGCTCGCCGATCGCGGTCGCGCGCCGCGCATTCTCGATCTCGTCGCTCGTCTTCGGCATCAGCGCCGCTTCGAGCTTCTGATCGAGCTTCTTCGCATCGGCGCCGGCGAAATCGATGAGCTTGCGCCCGATGGCGCGCGGCAGCTTGCCGAGACCGACGGTCGCAACCTTCCCTGCCGGCAGACCTGTCGGGAAGAGCGCCGCGACGGCTTGCGGCAGATCCGCGGTGCCGCGAACGGTCCAAGACGGCGCCCGCGCCTGGGCGCGCTCGACCTCCCATTCGGGCGTCACCACCAGCGTCGGCTTGCCACGGACCGACAGCACGGCGAGACTTTCGCCGAGCGGGCGATAGCCGGTCAGATGGAAGATCGTGTCGATCCGCGCGAGCTCGTTCGAGGCGACGAGCATCACCTCGACACCTTCGCGCTCCATCAATTGCGTGGCCGCTTGCTGTCGTCCCGCGATGTCCATGGCCCGAATTCCTCGCCGACTTAAGTTCTCATTCGTCGCCCGAGCATAGTTTTCGCGATCGCTTCCGGCAAGGATTGTTGACAAGGCAAGGGCCGCGGAACAGAGTCGCGCGCGCCGTCACGGATATCGTCCGTGCGAAGAAGCAACAAGGAATTGGGGTAGGACGTATGGGAGCTCATGTCGCGCTCGATATCGGCGGCACCTTCACCGACCTCGTCTATTTCAACGATCGAACCGGCGCGCTCCATCACGCCAAGAGCTCGACCACGCCCGATGATTTCACCCGCGGCATCGCGAACTGCCTCGAGAAGGGCAAGGTCGATCTCAGCGCCTGCGAGACTTTCGTCCATGGCGCGACGATCGCGATCAATACGCTGATCGAGCAGACGGGCGCGCGCACGGTTCTGGTGGCGACCGCGGGCGCAGGCGATGCCTATCTCATCGCACGCGGCAATCGGCCCGAGGCCTACAATGTGCTCTTCAAGCGCGCGACGCCGCTCGTGCGCCGCGGCATGATCGTCGAGGTGAACGAGCGCATGAGCGCCGCCGGCGATGAAATTTTGCCGCTCAGCGACGCCGAGATCGCCGCCGCGTGCCAGAAGATCGCCGGCTTCAAGCCCGAAGCCATCGCGGTGTGCTTCCTCCACTCCTATGTCGATCCACGCCACGAGCAGGCGATGGGCCGCGCGCTGCGCCGCGCCTTTCCCGATCCATATATTTCATGGAGCCACGAGATCCTGCGGAAATATCGCTAATCCGAGCGCAGCTCGACGACGGTGGTGAATTCCTATATCGGGCCGCGTGTCAGCACCTATTTGAAGGCACTCGAGCAGCGCCTCGCCGAGCAGAAATTCCCCGGCACCTTGCTCATCATGCAGTCGAATGGCGGCGTCACCTCGGTCGCCGCCGCGAGCCGCGCGCCGGTCGCGCTGATGGAATCGGGCCCCGTCGGCGGCATCAACGCCTCGGCCGAGATCGGGCGCCGCCTCGGCTTTCCGCAAGTGATCGCCTTCGATATGGGCGGCACCACGGCGAAGGCGAGCGTCGTGCGCGATGGCCAGCCGGCGATCGCCGAGGGTTATTATGTCGGCGGCTATACCTCGGGACAT
>CAYMNX010000809.1:0-20684 GCA_964391905.1 uncultured Rhizobiaceae bacterium | reverse complement strand
CGTCATCGCGAGGAGCGCAGCGACGACTCGATCCAGAAAGCGTTGGATTGGTTCGCTGCGCTTGCAGTGACGGTGAGAGATTAGTTCAGTGAGGGAGAATTATGGCTGTATCCAGCGATATCACCATCGAAGACGTCGAATATCTTCGCCACGGCGGGAAACCGCTTTTGGCGCGGCTCTATCGGCCACGCGGGGAGGGCCCCTTCCCGGGCGTCATCGAGGTCCATGGCGGCGCCTGGACAAGCAATGACCGTACCACCAATGTCGCGATGCACGAGCCGCTCGCGAAATCCGGCGTGGTCGTGATGGCGCTCGATTTTCGTATGCCGCCCGAGTCGCGATATCCGGCCTCGATCTGCGATATCAACTACGCGATCCGATGGCTGAAGCACCACGCGCGCGATTTGGGTGTCGATCCGCGCCGCATCGGCGGGCTTGGCACTTCGAGCGGCGGCCATCAGCTGATGCTCTCGGCCTTGCGGCCTTACGACCAGCGCTATACGGCGCTGCCGCTCGCCGGCAGCGCGGATGCGAGCCTCGGCTTCGTCGCAATCTGCTGGCCGATCGTCGATCCGCTCGCGCGTTACCGCATGGCCAAGGCGAACGGCAATACGCGGCTCGCCCAAGCGCATGACGCTTATTGGCCCGACGAGGCGGCAATGGCAGACGCCAACCCGCAACTCATTCTGGAGCGCGGCGAAACCGTGCCGCTTCCGCCCGTGCTGCTGCTGCAAGGAACGAAGGACGACAATGTCACGCCCGACATGGCTGATCGTTTCGCGGCCGCCTATCGCAAGGCCGGCGGCAGCATCGATTTGCACAAATTCGACGGCCAGCCGCACGCCTTCGTCGCCCGCGATCCGGCAGCACCCGAGGCGGTGAGAGCGGTCGAAACGATCACGGAATTCGTCCGTCGCCACACTTCCTGATCTTGCCCGCCCGTGCTAGATGTTTAACCCTGCAAGCTGCTCGGGAGGTGCGTCATGGCCAAGATCCGACATATTGCGCTCGCCACCAACGACCCGGAAAAGACCGCCCAGTTCTATAAAGACGCCTTCGAGTTCAAGGAGGTCGGCCGCACCGGCCGTCCCGACGACCCGAACGGCATTGCTTGGGGCATCTATCTCTCCGACGGCACGCTCAATCTCGCGGTGCTGAAGTTCAAGAATGTCGATCAGCTTGGCAAGGGGCTCGACTATGTCGGCATCCACCATTTCGGCGTGCTGATCGACGATCTGCCCGCCTATATCGAAAAGCTCGAGAAAATGGGCGCGCCCTGCTTCATGCGGCCCGAGCCCGGCATGGGCGATGTGTTCTTCGAGACCAAGTTCCGCGGCCCCGATGGCGTCGTCTTTGATTGCTCGGAGCATCCCTGGGCCGGCGCGGCGCCAGAGAATGTCGCGGAGGTGAAGATCAAAGAAACCGCACCGGCGACGTGATGGCTTGGCGCGAGTGGGTTGACAGCAAAGTTCGCCGCGTCCGACAATAAAAGCGAAAAGCATAACGATTGATCGAACGAGGGAAGACGGCTCGACCGTCGCCCGTCGATTGACTTCCAGGGAGGTTGACCGTCATGCGGGCGTTTCGATTCGTGCTGCTCATTCTGGTTGCAGGAATTCTCTGCGGCTTCGTGCTCTCGCATGCGGTGGCCGCGGAGCCGACCAAGATCACCGTCGGCAATGTGCCCGGCGGCAACACGCTTTTCCTTCCTTCCTATGTCGCGATGGATCGCGGTTTCTTCCAGAAAGAAGGGCTCGACGCCAAATGGGTCGAGCTCGTCGGCAAGACGCTGGGCAATGCCGCGCTGGCAGGGCGGGTCGATTTTGTGCCGGTGACCACGGTCGGCGCGCTGGGGGCGTTGCACGGCGCACCGGTGGTGTATGTCGTCGGTCAGAGCCTCAGCCCGCAATGGGTGATCGTCGCGGCGAAAGACATTGCGAAGCCCGAGGATCTGAAAGGCAAGACTGTCGCGTACGGCCAGCCCGGCGGCGCCAACTACGATGAAGGGGCGCGGGTGTTGTCGCGGTTCTTCAAGATGGAACCGGGCAAGGACTACAAGGTGATTTCGTTCCAGCGGCAGCCCGATGAAGTCGCGGCGCTGATCAATGGCGATGTCGCGGCGGCGCTGTTGACGCCGGCCGCAACGGTCAAGGCGCGGGAAGCAGGCTTCAAGATCTTGCTCAGCACGGGGCATTATCTCCCGCGTCTCGGCGGCACGATCTGGACGCTCAAGCCCTTCGTCGATCAGCACCCCGAGGCGACGAAAGCATTCATTCGCGCGATTGCCGAAGCGATCATGTACATCCGGAACAACGAGGAAGGCACGATGTCGGTCTTCAAGACCTATCTTGGCATCGACAAGCCGGAAGAACAGAAATTGCTGTGGGAGCAACTGCACGAGGACTACGATGCGGCGTTACCCGATGATCTTTTCCGCGACACATTTGAAGACCGCCGCCACGAGATGATCTCTTTGGGTCAATGGCCCGAGAGCAAGCCCTTGCCCGATGTCGAGCCATTCGTCGCCCGAAAGCTTCTCTCCGCAGCGCTGAGCGAGGCGAAATACGTCCCGCTAAAGCTGCAGACGCCGAAATAGACGGCCAGATCTAATCGTCGTTGGCGCGCTTCGGGCGCCAGCGGCTCAGGCGGTTTTCAACGATCTTCATCACGCTGGTCATCGCCAAGGAGAGCGCCATGAAGACGATCATGCCGGCGAAGACGATGTTCACTTTGTACTGGCTCGCCGCCTGGACCATCATCACGCCGAGCCCCTGATCCGATCCGAAGAACTCCGCAACCACGACCCCGATCACCGCGCGGCCGATCGCGAGCCTAAAGCCCGCGATGATATAGGGCAACGCGCTGGGCACTACGACGAGTCGGATTACGTCCCATTCCTTCGCGCCGAAAGAGCGCACCACATTGATCAGCAGCCGATCGGAATTGCGAATTCCTTCATGCGTATTGATGAGGAGTGGAAAGACGGCGCCGAGCGCGACGATGACCACCTTCGACCACAGGCCCAATCCGAACCACAGCACAAGCAGCGGCAGGAAAACGATGCGGGGCGTCGCATTGAACGCGGTGATGAAAGGCTCGAACAGCGCGTTCAAAGTCTCGGAGCGGCCAATCAAGATGCCGAGCGGAAGGCCGACGAGGACGGCGACGCCAAGCCCCACGGCAAAGCCGGCCGCGCTGACGCCGAGCGGTTCCCAAATGGCCCCGCTTGCGAAGAGTTGCCACAGCGTCGCCGCGACTTGGCTCGGCGGCGTGAAGAACAGCTTCGTGCCCGCCCGCAAGGTGACGAGGTAGGGAACGGCCTCCCACAAGATCAGGACGACGCAGATCCCGGTGAGGCCGAGAATAGTCGGCTCCGTCCGCTGCCGCAGGCTTATGGCTGGGGCGACGCCCTCCGACGCCGCCTCCGTCCCGAATGGCGCTGCGAGCCGATCGGCTTCCGCCATGTCTAGCGCTCCTCCCGCCAGGGGAAGGCCGCTCGCTCGGCCCAGCGGATACCTCGGGTCAGCGTGACCGCAATCAAGGTGACGACCAAGATGTAGGCGAACATGCTGTCGAGCGCGAAAAAATTCCCGAACCGCTCGATCCCGTAGCCCACACCTTCCGATGCGGCGAAGAATTCGCCGATGAGGATGCCGATCAGGGCTCTGCCGACGCCGATCCGCGCGCCGGCGACGATGTAAGGAACGACGCTGGGAAAGATCACTTTGAGATAAAGATCTTTTTCCGTGCCGCCGAACGACCGAACGACATTGAGCAGCAGCCTGTCGACCGCGCGTACCCCGGCATAGGCGTTGAACACGAAATCGAAGACGGTCAGCAGAAAGACGATGAAAGCTTTTCCTGCGATGCCGACGCCGAGAAAGACCACCACGAGCGGCGCCAATGCAACCAGCGGGCTGGCGTAGAGCGCGGTAAAAAGCGGCTCGAGCGCGAGGCCGACGCGGATGCGCCAGCCCATCAGAATGCCAAGCGGCACGCCGATCATCACGGCGGCGGCAAGCCCCAAGAGAAACGGCACGGCGCTCGCGCCGAGGTCGAAGAACAATATTCCAGAAACCGCCAAACTCAAGAGCGCCTCGAACATCAGCGAGGGCTTCGTGATGAACATCGAATTGAGCGGTACGACCAGAAACACCGCTTGCCAGGCGAGGAAGAACATCGCAACCGCGATGCAGCCAAGCAAAGCCTTGCGGTTTGGCCGAATGAGAATCGGGCGAGGGGCGGCGAGGTCGGTCATCGCTACACCGAAATTTCGTCTTGAAGCGCGCGCCAGATCTCGAGCTTGAGATCGTTGAAGGCGGACGTCATCCGCATTTCGTAATCGCGCGGCCGGGGCAGGTCGATAGCGAAGATCCGCTTCGACCGTCCCGGGCGCTTCGTCATGACGAGGACACGGTCCGACAGATAAATCGCCTCATCGATCTGATGCGTGACAAACAGCACCGTCTTGCGCGTGTCGTGCCAGATACGCAGCAGCTCGACCTGCATGAGGTCGCGCGTCTGGGCATCGAGCGCCGCGAAGGGTTCGTCCATCAGGAGAACTTTGGGGTCGGTCGCGAGTGCGCGGGCTAGGCCGACGCGTTGCTTCATGCCGCCCGAGAGCTCGTGCGGGTAGTGGCCTTCGAAACCGGAAAGGCCAACCATGGTGATGAAGTGCAGCGCGACGTCACGGCGCGCGGCTGCGGGCACGCCTTTTAATTGGAGTCCGAGCTCGACGTTTTGTTGCACAGTGCGCCAGGGGAGAAGTCCGAATTCCTGAAATACCATGGCGCGGTCGGTTCCGGGTCCTTCAATGCGATGGCCATGCAGGTCGATCTCTCCGGAATCGGGCTTTATCAGGCCGAGCAGTATCGACAGGAAAGTGCTCTTGCCGCAGCCTGAAGGACCGACGATCGACAGGAACTCGCCCTCGCGAACTTCGATATCGAAGTCCTGAAGCGCACGCACCGGCGCGCGATTGGACGGCCGGAATGTAAGGTTGACGTTGCGACCTCGGATATATTCCGACATGAGGCCGATCCTCCCTTACGGATTTTTCATCTGCGGCTCACGCTGCACAGGCGTGATTTTTCAAAAACCCTAACCGCTGCGCCAAAGTGAGTCAAAGGCGCGGATTGCGCTATTTGGGTGGTGCCGATAAGAATACCCGGAGCGGCAGCACGATGCTGCTTGACTGGCGCGGGCGTCTCGCCTGAATGTCAGCAAAATGGGAGGGCACCACCACCATGTCGAGCGCCGATTCCGGACGAAATCTCGCCAACGAGCCGCAAGGGATCGAGCGGCCGCTGCCATCGGAAGGAAAGAGCCTCTGGGGCAGCGACGTCGCCGCCGATATGATGCGGGCGCTCGAGATTCCCTATGTGGCGCTCAATCCCGGTGCGAGCTATCGCGGGCTTCATGACAGCCTCGTCAACCGGCTCGGCAATGAGCGGCCGCAGATGCTGCTTTGCCTGCACGAGGAAGCGGCGGTGGCGCTCGCCCATGGTTGGGCCAAGGTCACGAACAAGCCGATGGGGGCGATCGTTCACAGCAATGTCGGGCTGCTGCATGGCTCGATGGCGGTGTTCAACGCCTGGATGGATCGCGTGCCGCTCCTGCTCTTCGGCGCGACCGGCCCGGTCGATGCGACGAAGCGCCGGCCCTGGATCGATTGGATTCACACGACCAAGGATCAAGGGCAGCTGATCCGCAATTTCATCAAATGGGACGATCAGCCGGCCTCGATCGCGGCGATCCCCGAGGCGATGCTGCGCGCCAAGCAGATATCCACCACTGCGCCGTGCGGCCCAACTTATATCTGCTTCGATGCCGGGCTGCAGGAGCAGCGCATCGACAGCCTGCCGCCGATGCCGGATGTGTCGCGCTTTCCATCCCCGGCGCGTGTCGCTCCCTCGCTCGAGCAAGCGGAGCAGATCGCGCGCCTTCTTCACGAGGCGCAGCGGCCGCTCATTCTGATGGGTCGCTTCTCGCGCAGCGAGGAGGGTTGGAAAGAGCGCATCGCGCTCGCCGAGGCGCTCGGCGCCGTCGTGCTCACCGAGATGAAGCACGGCGCCGCCTTCCCGACCGATCACCCGCTGATGGGCGTGCCGCCGATCGGCAATCGTTCGAGCGCGGCCGACGCGCTGTTGCGCGAAGCCGATCTCGTCCTCTCGCTCGATTGGACCGATCTCGGCGGCTTGCTGCAAGGGGCCTGGGGCAAGGAGAAGCCGCGCTCCAAGATCATCCGCGTCTCGGTCGATCAGTATTCGCATAACGGCTTCGGCATGGAGTACCATATCCTGCCACCCGCCGATATTTATCTCACCGCCGAGACCGATCCGACCATCTCCGCGCTGCTCGCCGCGGTGAAGCGTCTTGGCGCGCGCAAGGCACCGGCTTGGCCCGATCGCAAGCCGGCGACACCGACGCCCATCCCCGATCTCGAAGGGCCAACGATCTATGTGCCGCATATCGCTGCGTCGCTGCGCCGCTTGACCGAGAGCCGCAAGACGAGCCTCTTGCGCCACTCGCTCTCGTGGCACGGCCATTTCTGGCCGGCGCGCGATCCGCTCGACACGCTGGGCACCGATGGCGGCGGCGGCGTCGGCTCGGGGCCGGGCACCTCGGTCGGCATGGCGCTGGCACTGCAAGGGACCGGCCGGCTGCCAATCGCGGTCTTGGGCGACGGCGATTTCATGATGGGCAATCCGGCGATCTGGACGGCGGTGCATTATCACATCCCGCTGCTCATCGTTATTTGTAACAACCGATCCTTCTATAACGACGAGTTGCATCAGGAGCGCGTCGCGAAGGAACGCGATCGCCCGCCCGCCAATAAATGGATCGGCCAGCAGATCATCGGCCCCGATATCGACCTCGCCGGGATTGCGCGCGCGCAGGGGGCTGTCGGCATCGGTCCGGTCGAGAAGCTGTCCGATCTCGACGGCAAACTGAAAGAAGCGATCGCCGCGGTCGATGCGGGGAAGGTCGCCGTGGTCGATGTCCGCGTCGCGGGTGGTTATGATGCGGGCGCGTCGGCAAATGTTCCGCGAGGCGCAAAGACGTAAGCGAAGGGAGGCGCGATGCGCGCGGTGACGACGTTCCGCGCCACCGCTCAGGGCGGGCAGATCGAGCGAGCGTCCCTCGTCGTCGACGGGGTGACGAAGCGCTTTGCAACGCCCGACGGCGCCTTCACCGCGCTCGACCAGGTTTCATTCGCGGTCAAACCGGGCGAGTTTCTGTCGCTGATCGGTCCCTCCGGTTGCGGCAAGTCGACCTTGTTCAACATCATTGGCGGGCTGCTATCGGGCTATGACGGCCGCGTGCTTGTCGACGGCACGGCAATTGCCGGCTCGCATCGCGAGATCGGCATGGTGTTCCAGGAGGAATCGACGTTCCCCTGGCGTTCGACGCTCGACAATGTCGCCTTTCCCTTGGAAGTCGCAGGCGTCGCGAAACCCGAGCGTTATGCGCGCGCCCGCGAGCTCATCAAGCTCGTGGGGCTCGATGGGTTTGAGAATCGCTATCCCGCGGAATTGTCGGGCGGCATGCGCCAACGTACCGCGATCGCCCGCACGCTCGCCTTTGCGCCCAAGATCCTCCTGATGGACGAGCCGTTCGCCTCGCTCGACGAGCAGACGCGGCTCTTGCTTGGCGACAAGGTGCTTCAGATCCAGCAGACGCTGAAGCAGACGACCTTGCTCATCACGCATAACATCGCCGAGGCGGTACAGCTCTCCGATCGCGTTGCCGTCATGACCTTCCGGCCCGGCCGGGTGAAGCGCATCTTCGACATCGATCTGCCGCGGCCGCGCACCTCGGAGATCGTCGCCTCGGCCGCGTTTGGACAATATGTCGCGAAGATCTGGAACGATTTGCGCGAGGAAGCATCGAAAGGATTGAGTGAAAGCGAAGCGGCGGTGTCACGCCGCGCCGCCGATAATTAACGAAGCAAATAAACCGTTACGGAGGAGGGAAGATGCGTAGGGACATTGCGTGGGTGCTGGCAGTCGCATTCGGAACCGCGAGTCTTGCTGCAAGCGCCGGGGCCGAGACGCTGAAGCTGGCCGTTCCACAGAAAGGTGCGTGGGATACGTCCTTGAGCATCTATGGCGATCGCCAGGGCTTTTTCAAGGAGGAGGGCATCGAGCTCGCCATCACCTATACCGAAGGCGGCGCGACCACCGAGACGGCGGTCGTCTCGGGTAGCGTCGATCTCGCCGTCGCGACCGGCACGCTCGGCATTCTCTCGGCCTATGTAAAAGGCGCGCCGGTGCGCATTATCTCGGCGGAATCGACCGGCGCCGCCGATACCTATTGGTATGCGCGCGCGGGCAGCGGGATCAAGAGCTTCAAGGATCTGAATGGCAAGACGATCGGCTATTCGGCGCCGGGATCTTCAACCAATCTCGCGCTCTTGACCCTGCTCAAGGAGAATGGCGTGACGGCAAAGCCGGTGCCGGCGGGCGGCATGCCGCCTACCTTTACCCAAGTGATGTCGGGGCAGATCGATGCCGGCTGGGCGGCGGCGCCGTTCGGCCTCAAGGAGCTGCATGAGGGCAAAATCGTGATGATCGGCCGCTCCAACGATTCGCCGGCCGTCAAAAGCGAGACCATTCGCGTCAATGTCGCCAATCTCGATGCGTTGCAGCAGAAACGCGACGCCATCAAGCGCTTCATGATGGCCTATTACAAATCCTATCAATGGGCCTACAGCGATCCGAAAGCGATCGATTATCTTGCCGCCGACAACGACATTCCGCGCGACATCGCAGCTTCGACCGTGAAGGATTTCACCTCGAAGGACGCGAACGATCCTTACCGCATCAGCGGCATTCAGCGCGTGCTGGATGAGGCGCTGGCGGCCAAGCGTATTCCACATGCGATGAAGGAAGACGACGTGAAAGGCGCTTTCGACATCGTGTGGAAGCCCGGCTCGTAAGCGCAATTCAGATGGATGCTGTCGGCCAAAAGGAACAATTGCTTCCCCCCTTGAGGGAGGGGGGTAGAGCCCGCGCTGCGCTTTCCAGAATCGCGCCGATCCTCACCGGCCTCGCGGCAATCCTCGTGCTGTTCGCGCTCTGGGAAGCGCTGGTCGATCTTGGCGTCATCAACAAACTCGTGGCACCCGCGCCGCTCAGCATTATCGCGAGCTTTCCGGCTCTGATCACCGAGGAGGAACTGCTGCAGCGGTTCCTCCAAACCTTCATCGAAGCGTTCATCGCCGCGGGTCTCGCCGTGGCGATCGGAACGCCGCTCGGCTGGTGGCTGCATGCGAAGCGCTGGGCGGGCCGCGCCTATGAGAGCTGGATCGCGAGCTTTGCCGCAGCCCCATTGGTGCTGCTCTACCCGCTCTTTCTGGTGATCTTCGGGCGCAATGCCGGCACCATCGTGATCATGAGCTTCTTAACCGGCCTGCCGGCGGTCGTGCTCAAGACCAAGGAAGGTCTCGACGGCATTCGCCGCGTTCTCGTCAATGTCGGACGCGGCTTCGGTCTGAGCGAGCGGCAGCTCTTTTTCAAGATCCTGCTGCCGGCGGCGGTTCCGACCATCTGCAATGGTGTGCGGCTCGGCCTCATTTTCGCGCTCATCAGCGTCGTCGGCATCGAGTTCCTGATCAACTTCGGTGGCCTCGGCGAGCTCATCGACGATCTCGCCCAGCGCTGGGAAATTCCGATGATGTATGGCGCGATCTCCTTCGTCGTGCTGACGAGCATGTGCTTCTTCTATCTCACCGAGAGGCTCGAGCGGTGGATCAGGCCGCGGTAATCGCCACGCCGCGGCGGCCGCGCGGACCCTCGCCGACGGCCGTGCTGCGTGTCCTCACCTTCATCGGGCTCTGGATCGTCTGGGAGGCGGTAGCGGCGTCGGGTCTCTTGTTCAAAGACGTCGTGCCGTCCTCGTTCAAGATAGCGGCGAGCCTCGGCGAGCTGATCATCAGCCCGACCTTTTATTACAATCTCGAGCTTACCTTGGGCGAGGTGCTGGTTTCGGTGGTCCTCGGCACTTTTGCTGGCATTGCGGTCGGCCTCGGCCTCGGCGCGAGCCGCTTCGCGGGCCAGGCGTTCGAGCCCTACCTCCACTATCTCGCGCCGACGCCGAAAATCGTCTTTCTGCCTATTCTGCTCGTGCTGTTCGGTGTTGGCCCCGGCTCCAAGATTGCGATGGGCACCTTGTCCTGCTTCTTTCCGATGGCGCTCTCGGTCGCGACCGGCGTGCGTCAGGTCGATCCGGTACTGTTGCGGGTCGGGCAGAGCTTCAATCTCAGCCGCTGGCAGACAATCCAGAAGGTCTATCTTCCAGCGCTCGTGCCCGCGATTGCGACCGGGCTGAAGCTCGGCCTCGGCGTCGCGATCATTGGCTGCCTCTTGGCCGAGATCAAAATGTCGAATCGCGGTCTCGGCTTCCTCGTCATGCAATATTACTCGCAATTCCATATCCCCGCGATGTATGCGGCGTTGATTATCGCCTTTGCGGTTGCGGCTTTCGGCAATTTCTTGATCTCCCGGTTTCTGCGGCTTCCCGGCGCGGGTCGATAGTCGGCATTTTCGCATCGCCTCCCATCGCCTGCAGGGCTAATATCGTCGCAGCCAATTCAAGGGGAGGTTACCGTGGCAACCGAATATCGTCTCTTGAGCTACCGCGATCAAAGCGGCATCGCGCGTGCTGGCGTTCTCGTCGACGAGCGCGTCCTGCCGGCGGCGCCGCTCCTCGAAGGCGCGCCGGGCATCGATTCATCCTCGGTTTTGGGCCTCCTGCAAAACTGGGGGGAGGTGCATCCGCGCCTCATGGCCGCCGCCGCCAAGGCAAAGCCAACCGATGGACGTGCCTTGAGCGACGTCGCGCTCCTCGCACCCATTCTCTACCCGGGCGCGGTGTTCTGCGCCGGCGCCAATTACTGGGACCATATGAAGGAAATGAACGAGCGGCAGAAGCGCATGACCGGCAAGGAGCCGCCGCCGCCAACGAAGGCGAAGAATCCGTGGTTCTTCATCAAGACGGGTGCACATTCGATCGTCGGTCCGGGCGCCAACGTTCGCATGCCGCCGCAATCGCAGAAGCTCGATTGGGAAGCGGAGATCGGCGTCGTCATCGGTAAGCCCGCGCGGAATGTTCCCGTCGAGCGCGCCTTCGACGTCGTCGCCGGCTATCTCTGCGTCAACGATCTTTCGGCGCGCGACCTCGGCACGCAGCAGGATCGCGCCGGCACGGCCATGTTCATGGACTGGCTGGGCCAGAAATGCTTCGACGATGCGGCGCCGATGGGCCCTTGGTTCACGCCCGCGGCTTTCGTGCCCGACCCCAACGACATGTATGTGAAGCTCTGGGTCAATGGCGTCTTGAAGCAGGATTCCAACTCGATGAACATGATCCACGGCATCGCCGAGCAGATCGCGGCCTTGAGCCATCAGCTTACCCTGCGGCCCGGCGACGTCATCGCCACGGGAACGCCGGCCGGCGTCGGCGCGGGACGCGGCGAAAGCGGCGAATTCTTGAAGCCGGGCGACGAGGTGAAGGTCGAAGTCCAGTATTGCGGCACGCTCGCCAACCATATGGTCGCCGCTTCCTGAGATCCCGGGGCATTGCGCGGGGCAGGGCCGTGGGGCATGCTCCGCGCCAATGACCAAGGATTGGACGCTCACAAGACCCGATGCGCGCCGCGACGATGAGGGTGCGGAAAGCTACCGCGTCTTCGTGCGCGATCTCGTCGTCCCGTGCAGCATCGGCATCTACCCGCGGGAGAGGGGGCTGCGCCGCCGCGTGCGCGTCAATGCCGAGCTCGCGGTCGCGGATCCGATTTCGGGCAAGGACGACTTCGCCGAGGCGGTGAATTACGAAACCGTCGTCGGCGGCATCAAGGCGATCGCCGAGGCAGGGCATATCAATCTCGTCGAGACCCTGGCCGATCGCATCGCCAATCTTTGCTTGAGCGACCGCCGCGTCACCGCGGTGCGCATCGTCGTCGAGAAGCTCGACGTCTATCCCGAGGCGGAAAGCGTCGGCGTCACGCTCGAGCGGCGGCGCCGCTAATCGCCACATTCACGCGCCCGCCGCCATCGCCTGCCACATCGCGATCGCCTGGCGCGTCTCCGCCACATCGTGAACGCGCAGGATTTGCGCGCCCTGCTGCAAGGCATAAAGCGCGCCGGCGAGCGAGCCGGGCAGCCTCGTCTCAACCGGCGCGCCGCCGGCGATGCGGGCGATGCTCGATTTGCGCGAGACGCCGACGAGAACGCCACAGCCGAAGCCGTGAAACAGCGTGAGCCGCCCCATGATCTCGAGATTATGCTCGAGCGTCTTGCCGAAGCCGATGCCGGGATCGACGACGATGCGATGTGGCGGAACACCCGCTTCGCGGCAGATGCCGATGCGCTTTGCGAGATATTGGGCGATGTCGAGCGAAGCGAGATCGTAGCTCGGATTCTCCTGCATCGTTTGCGGTGAGCCGCGCATATGCATCAGCACGACGGGTGCGCCGCTGCGCGCGACGGTTTCGAGGCTGCCAGGCCCTTCGAGCCCGGAGATGTCGTTGATGATGCGCGCGCCCCAAGACAGCGCCGCCGCCATTACCGCGGCGTGGCGCGTGTCGACGGAAATGACGGCGCCCGCCGCCGCGAGCGCGCGAATGACGGGCTCGATGCGGCGCTTTTCTTCCGCCTCATCGACGGGCGCGGCGCCGGGCCGTGTTGACTCTCCGCCGATATCAAGAATGTCGGCGCCTGCCTCGAGCATCGCGCGACCATGCGCGACCGCCTTCTCCCTATCCGCCGTACCGATATAGAAGCTGTCGGGCGTCACATTGAGGATGCCCATCACCAAGGGCCGGTCGAGCTTCAACCCGGCCCAGCTTTGCCGTGGCTCGCTCAAACGCAGAAGCTGCGTCTCGATTCTCTCGCGCAGCGCCTCGCCTTGCTGCGATGCCCAAAGGCGCAACCGCCGCAACGGCGCGAGCGCGGCGAGGATGCCGTCCTCGGTGCGCGCCAGCACCTCGATGAGGGGGAAGGCGCTCTCGCCGCCGGCAAGCGGCAGGGCTGTGCCACTCGCGAGCGCCGCCATCGCGACGCTTCCCGTCAAGAGCCCGATCGGCCGCAGACGCAAATCTCTGATGGCCGCCGGATCGATCCGATCGAGATCAACGGCGGTCGGCGCGGGTGCAGTGGGAAGCGGCGAGGTCTCAGCCATGGGAGGGCCGCATTCTGGCAGTTTCCGGCGTCGAATCCACGGCTTTATGGAGAGGGCTGGGGTGCGGTTGTCGGGCGCAGGGCGCCTCCCTATATCACGCCTCTAACGCCTTTTGGCGTTTCCTCCCTGAACTGGGCCGCGCTTGTCGCGGCCCTTTTTTTGGCCCTTATTTTGACAAACGAGGCCCTTACGGTGCCGCGATGATCGCAGAACGTGCCTTGTAGCCCCACCGAGCGCTGAATTAACGCGCTCATAAGCGAAATCACCCTGAAAATGAAATAACTTGCCACGCTTTTAACGACTCTGTAGGGTTTTTTATGGTGAATGGCTGTAGTCAGAAACACTGACTACGGGAGCGGCCACGGCGTGGAGCGGCCGACCGATGTAACGGAGAGGCATCCCATTCGCCAATGCCCTATGGGGGGCTGCGACCAGTGGCGTGTGTGTTGCCTCGGAGGAGCAGGTAATGCAACGCCGAGTTTACGCACGCTAGCGGGGGGCGAGTGGTCAACGTTTCGCGGATTTTCGGGGAGCAGCTTTTTCCCGAACGGCAGCTCCTTCTCAAGAGCTCCGGCGGTGTGCGCCATATTGCCTTGCCGGGATGGCTTCAGGCGATGGTTCTTACCGCCTGTCTCGTTTCCGTCGGCGGCATCGGTTATCTTGCCTGGGGCTTCGCGCGTCTTCACGATGCGGTCGATCAACGGATCGATGAGGCACGCTATGTCAGCAGCGGCGCCGCCGCGGCCGCGAACGACAGCGCGAATCTCGACGAGACGCGGGCCGAGCTGGCGCAGGTGCGGCGTGATCTCGCAACCGCCAATCAGAACTATACGGACATCAGTTTTCGCTATCAGGAAGCACACGATAAGCTCGGCTCTCTCACGGCCGAGAACGACAAGCTGCGCAACGATCTCACGCTTGCGACGTCGCGCATCAAATCGATCCAGGATAGCCGCGATAAGCTTGGTCCGATTGCGGCCGAGAACGATAAGCTGCGCAACGTACTCAACACGGTGTTGGCGCGCGTCAAGGCCATACAGGATGCGCGCGAGGATGCCGAGCGGCGCGCGAAAGCGGCCGAGCAAGCGCTCAACAGCAAGGCGCAGCTCGCCAAGAATCTCGACGACAACAAAACCGAATTACGCCAATCCGAGGCCGAGCGCACGACGCTGCAAAATCGCGTCCAGCAGCTGCAGATGGAGCTGCAGGCGGCGAATAATCGTGCCGCGCAGCTTGCGAGCCAACTCGAGCGCCAAGGTCAGGTGCCGCAGGTCGCGACCGATCCGTCGCGTACGCCGACGGCGCCGGCTCCGGCACCGGCCGAGAATGCGAAGCAACCCGACATCCTGGTGCCGGTCCCCAACAAAAGGTCCGACGGCGGCCCGCGCGCCCAAGCGCGATCCGAGCTCGAGCGGCTCCTCGCTTCGACCGGCCTCGATATCGACCGCCTGCTCGGCAGCTTGCCAAGCGCCCGTTCAGAGGGCGGTCCCTATATCGCGCTCGGTGATGCGCGCACGCCGGAACTCGAGCAAAAGCGGCAAGAAGAGCTGCAGAAGCTCGCCAAGGTGCTGCCGCTCGCGACGCCGCTGCCGCAATTCGAGCTCGAGAGCCCGTTCGGCGCGCGCGTCGACCCGATCAATCACCGCACCGCTTTCCATCCGGGGCTTGATCTTGCCGCGGCCTATCGCAGCCCTGTCTATAGCACCGCGCCCGGTACCGTCATTTTTACCGGGACGCGCACCAGTTATGGCCGGATGGTCGAAATCGACCACGGTCATGGTATTGTCACCAGGTACGCCCATCTTCATCGCATTCTGGTCGCTCGTGGCCAGCAAGTGCGGACGCATACCGAAATCGGCGAGCTCGGCAGCACTGGTCGGAGCACCGGCCCGCATGTTCACTACGAGGTCCTCGTCGAGGGGACGCCACTCGATCCGGCAAAATTTATGGAAGCAGGAAAGAATGTGGTTCAGATCAACAGCAAGTAACGGCGGCGGGGCAGGGCAGCGCCGGCTCGCGCCGTCGATCCTGAGCGAAGGCTTCCGTGTCGAAGGCGATATTGCCTGCACCGGCGAGGTGCATATCGGCGGGACTCTTTCCGGCAATTTGACGGCCGGCAAAATCACGATCGGCGAGACGGGCTCGGTCAACGGCACGGTCGAAGCCGAGACGGCGGTGATCAACGGCTCGCTGTCGGGACGCTTGGTGGCCGTCGATGTCGTGCTGGGCCGCGCCTCGCATGTCACGGCAGACATCGTCTATTGCTCGATGCGCATCGAGCCGGGCGCGGTCTTCGAGGGCTATAGCCGACGAGTCGAGCGAGGGGACGTGCCGAGCGGCGATACCAAGCAGCTGCTGACCGCGATGCCGAGCTTACGCACCACGACCGAGCGCAGCCCGGTCGAGATCGCCACGACGCACGCCGAAGCCAGCAGCTAACCGCGGAGCACCGCGGCGAAAGCCGCACGATCGACGTTGCCGCCCGAGCCGATGACGGCGACGCTTTTGCCCGCGATGTCGAGCTTGCGCGACAAGATGGCGGCGAGCGCCGCGGCGCCGCCGGGCTCCAACACCACGCGAAATTCTTCGAAGGCGACGCGCATGGCGTCGCGGACTTCGTCGTCGCTGACCGCCAATCCGCCTGCCAAGAGGCGGCGCGCCAGCGCAAAGGTGATCTCTCCGGGCGTGGGCGCCAAGAGCGCGTCGCAAATCGAACGCGCCGCGGGATCGTTGCTCATGCGCTGATCGGCCGCGAGCGAGCGGCGCATATCGTCGAGGCCTTCGGGCTCGGCGCTGTAAACGGCAATGCCGGGGATCTCGTCGCTGAGCGCCAGCGCGCAGCCGGCAATCAGGCCGCCGCCGCTGCAAGAGGCGACCGCAGCATCGAGCTTCATGCCGCGCGCCCGCGTCTCCGCGGCAATTTCGAGCCCGATCGTGCCTTGCCCCGCAATCACCCGCGCGTCGTCGTAAGGCGGCAGCAATTGCGCCTCGCGCTCGGCGGCGATACGCGCCGCAATCGCTTCACGACTTTCCGCATAGCGGTCATAGAAGACGATCTCGGCGCCATAGGATCGCGTATTCGCCACTTTGATGGCCGGCGCATCGGATGGCATCACGATCACCGCGGGCATGTCGAGCAGCTGGGCCGCCGCCGCGACCCCCGGCGCATGGTTGCCGGAAGAATAGGCGACGACCCCGGCGCGGCGCTCGCCCGCCTCAAGCTGCGCGAGCGCGTTGTAGGCGCCGCGGAATTTGAACGAGCCGGTGCGCTGCAGACACTCGGCCTTGAGCAGGAGATGTCCACCGAGCGCGCGATCGAGCCGCGGCGAGGCGAGGAGCGGGGTTAAGAATGCCTTGCCCTTGAGCCGCGCCGCTGCCGCGCGGACCGCATCGACATTGGGCAGTCGCGCCGTGACCATGACCTACCGCTTCAGATCGGCGGCGAGCGAGACCATGGGTGTGCGCATACCGAGGCGAAGGCGATAGATCTGCAAATTCTCGAGCACGCGCTGAACATAGTTCCGCGTCTCGGTAAAGGGAATACGCTCGATCCAGTCGATGACATCGACATTCTCGCGCCGCGGATCACCGTGGTCCTGCATCCACTGGCGAACGCGTGAGGGACCGGCGTTGTAGGCCGCGACCGCAAGCACGTAAGAGCCGGAGAAATCATCGATCAGCGAGCCGAGATAGGCGCGTCCCAGCGTCACATTGTAGGCAATGTCGGTGGTGAGGCGCTTTTGCGAAAATGGCAGATGGAGAAGCTTGGCGATCTTGCTCGCGGTCGCCGGCATAAGCTGCATCAGCCCCATGGCGCCCGCGCCGCTCACCGCGCCGCGATCGAAGGCGCTTTCCTGCCGCGTCATGGCAAGGACGAGCGGCTTCTCGATCGTGCCGCCGGGCGGCAGCTCGGTGATGGGATAGCCTTCGTCGAGCAGCGTGATCCCGGCATAGCTTGCGTGCTTTGCGGCAACCACCGCGATGTCGGGGCGATCGAGCGCCCGTGCCAGCCGCGCGGTGAGCGCAAAGCTCGCCGCGGTCTGCGCCTCGTCGGTGATCCGGCGCAGGAACGGCGCCACATCGTCGCTGTCGCCGATTTGCGCGAGATCGCGTGCCACTTGGACGAGCTCGTTGCGCTCGAAAGCGGCGATCTCGGCGCTCGTCGGCTTCGGCGCTTCGAGCTTCGTGGCGGGTCCGGCGCTGCCGAGATGCGTCGCGGCGAGCTGGCCGTAATAGGTCGTTATCTGCGGCGCGGCATTTGCGTACCAGCTCTCGGCCAGCGACATCTGCTTCATCGCCTCGGCCGCGCGTGCGGCCCAATAAGCGCCGCGGGCGACGCTGATCGGCAGCTTCACCGCTTCGTAAAGTCGCACGAAATGGTTATAGGCCACGTCAGGCTGATGCAGGAGACGTAGCGCAATCCAACCGGCGAGGAATTCGAGCTCGGCGAAAGTCGTACCGCTGGTGAGTCCATGTGCTGCGGCAAGGCGATAGGCGCGCTGCGTTTGGCCGTCATCGAGGAGACGGCGCGCCAGGATGAGCCGCTCGGCGGCCCAGGCATTGGGCCGGACGAGATCGGCAGGCGGGTGCTCGAGGATGTCGGCGGCATCATCGTCGAGGTCCTTGTGGCGCCGCCACCGCATGCGCTCGAAAAGCAGCCCCGGATTCCGCTGCAGGGATGCCGGCACGCGGGCGATCAAGCCCTCGACGCCGGGGCTCATCGCGGCAAGAGCCAGGCGCGCTTGGCCGAGCGCTGCGGTCTCGGGGCCGACATGGCGCAGCATGCGCTTCGCTTCTTCGGTCTGGCCGTCCCAGATGAGCCGGTCGAGCCGGCGCGCATTGTCCTCGCCGCGCAGCACGTCGTGATAGCGCTGGAGCATCAGCTTTTCTTCCACGGCGGTGAAGTCGCCGTCGATCCAGGTCTTACGGATCAGCTGGGTTGCGTCCGCCTGCCGCCCTTGCGACATCCAGATCTGCGCGAGGCGCAACCGTGCTGTCGGCAGAATCGGTGGGTTGGCGTTGAACCAGGTGAGAACCTGCGAATCGGTGGCGGTCGCGATCGCCTCTTCGGCACGCTGGCGCAAGAGCTTTTGCGATGGCCAGTCCGGATGCGCCGCGATGAAGGCGGTGATCTCGGCAAAGCTCGCATCGGATCCCGATTGCCGGTATTGGAGCCAGCGGATCGCCAGGCCCGGAAGCGGGTCATGCGCGTTGCCGGCGAGCCGCCGGGCCTGGGCCCAGTCGCCGCGCTTGGCCGCCGCGAAAGCCTCGCTGTAGATATGCCGGTCGCTTTCCGATAAAGGGGCTGCAGCAGCGGCCGCAATGGCATGAATCGCCATCACCAGCAGCGCAAAAAAAGTAAATAGGTGCTTAAGCTTCATTGCTCGCAGACCACGCCGAGCATTCTACCGGCAAGAAGTGGCGAAACAATTAAATTGCTGTTGACCATGATTGCCGGGCGGTAGCGCTTGTCCTATCGTTCGCGAAAATACCGGCGTTGGTGGAGGCCAGCCATGCTCAAGGGATCACTCGTTGCATTGATCACGCCGTTCCGCGATCACGCGGTCGACGAGAAGGCGTTTCAGCGCTTCGTCGATTGGCAGATCAGCCAAGGCACCCACGGACTCGTGCCCTGCGGCACGACGGGCGAGTCGCCGACCTTGAGCCATGCCGAGCACAAGCGCGTCGTCGAGCTTTGCATCGAGGTGGCGAAGGGCCGCGTCCCCGTGGTGGCGGGCGCCGGCTCCAACTCGACTGAGGAGGCGATCGACCTCGCCCGCCACGCGAAGAAGGCCGGCGCCGACGCGCTCCTCGTCGTCACGCCCTATTACAACAAGCCGACGCAGGAAGGGCTCTATCAGCATTACAAGGCGATCAACGACGCCGTCGATCTGCCGATCATTATCTACAATATTCCCGGGCGCTGCGTCGTCGATATGAGCGTCGCCACCATGGCGCGGTTGGCCAAGCTCCCGAACATCGCCGGCGTGAAGGATGCGACCAACGATCTGGCGCGCCCTTTGCGCACGCGTGCCGCGATCGGTCCCGATTTCGCGATGCTCTCGGGCGAGGATGCGACCGCGGTCGCCTTCCTCGCGCAAGGCGGCGACGGCTGCATCTCGGTGACGGCCAATGTCGCGCCGCGTGCCTGCGCCGACATGCATGAGGCATGGCAGAAGGGCGATGCCGCGGCGGCGATGGCGATCAACACTCGGCTCGCGCCGCTGCACGACGCGCTCTTCGTCGAGACGAGCCCGGCGCCGGTGAAATATGCCTGCTCGCTCCTCAGCCACGGTACCGCCGATGTGCGCTTGCCGCTCGTGCCGGCATCACCGCAGGCGCAAGAGACGGTCCGCGCGGCGATGCGTACGGCCGGCGTCCTCAACTAGCCGGCGACCACATGGCGCTTCGCGGCGACGAGCGGTATGTCGCGCTCAACCGGCGCGCGCGCCGCGACTACTTCATCGAGGACACGATCGAGGCGGGCATCGAGCTGATGGGCACCGAGGTGAAGGTGCTGCGCCAAGGGCTCGGCAGCATCGCCGAGGCCTATGCGGCACAGCAGGGCAACGAGCTCATCCTCGTCAACGCGCAGATCCCGGCCTATCCCGCGGCGCGCTTCAATCACGAGCCGCGTCGCCAGCGCCGCCTCCTGCTTCACCGCCGCGAGATCAACCGCCTCCTCGGCGCGATCAAGCGCGACGGCATCACCGTCGTCCCGCTCTCGATCTATTTCAACGAGCGCGGCAAGGCGAAGCTCGAGCTCGGCATCGCCAAGGGCAAGCGCAAGGCCGACAAGCGCGAGGCCGAGAAGGCGCGCGACTGGCAGCGCAGCCGCGCCCGCATCATGCGCGCGCATAATAATTGAGATGGAAAGTCCGGCGCACCTTCATGCCTCTTGAAACGATCAAGAAGTTCAGCCGCACCTGGCCCAGCGGCTCGGGTTACCGATGGCTATTGCTTTGTATTTGCGTTGTCGTCCCTAACGTCGCCGTCTTGAATACGGCCGATGCTAATTCTGGCTGCAAGAAAAATCCGACGCTAACCACGGACCAATATGCCCGGGTGTTAGAGAAGGATCCTCAGAGATTCACCAATCCAATAATGAAAACGGTCCCTTCAGATTTAAAAATTGTGCCGGACAATATCCGATACATTGTCATCGATTACACCTCATTGAATGGCCTGCCGACCGAGGGAACTCTGACAACTGCCGGCTTGAAATACGGATATAGATTTAAAGCATCCTGCCGCGTGCAAGATACCCTTGGAAGTTGGTGGGTGGTTGTGGGCACTCCCGGTGGTTATCTAGCTTATGTGCCGGCCGACAAGGTCGAGAACGCTCATGAGTACGACACTCGGACTAGAAAAGAGATAGAGGAAAGGCGGCGTGCCAATCAGCACTGATTCTGTAATTCCACTCAGACCCCGATTCTTTTTAACATTTGAAACGGCAGAGCTTCTTTAGAACTAGCGGACGCGTCAAATGACCAGAGCCGGCT
>CAYMNX010000808.1:0-2448 GCA_964391905.1 uncultured Rhizobiaceae bacterium | reverse complement strand
ACCGAGCTCGGCCGCGGCGGACGCTATCGCACGGGCTATGGCGATGGCGAGGATGCAACCGGCTTCACCCTTTATACAGACACGGTTCTGGCTGCGATCCCGACGCGCAACGCAGCGCCCCGACTTTATGTTCCGGCAGGCGTTGCGAGCGCCCCGCGCTGGCACGAGCAAGGCTATGTGACGGTCGCGGGCTTGGCGCCGGTAGAGGATATCGCGGCGGAAGCGCGGCGGCTTGGTTGCAGCCATATGCTATCGGGCGAGAAGATCGTTCCGTTGACCTAATTTTGTATCGCATGCCGGCTCGGCGCCAGGGTTGGCGCTGCGCCCCGTGCGATGCCGGGCGCGCTCAAAAGGTGGTGGACTAAATGGCGAATGTCGCGGTGATCGGCGCCCAATGGGGCGATGAGGGCAAGGGCAAGATCGTCGATTGGCTGTCGCAGCGCGCCGATGTCGTGGTGCGCTTTCAGGGCGGCCACAATGCCGGCCATACGCTCGTCATCGGCAATGTCGAGTATCGGCTGAGCCTCTTGCCCTCGGGCGTCGTGCGGCCGGAGAAGCTCTCGATCATCGGCAGCGGCGTTGTGGTCGATCCTTGGGCGCTCATCAAGGAGATCGAGGCGATCAAGGAGAAGGGCGTCGCGATCACGCCGGCCAATTTGAAGCTTGCCGAGAATGCGACTCTCATCCTGCCATCGCATGGGCAGCTTGACCGCGCGCGCGAGGAGGCGCGCGGCGCTTACAAGATCGGCACGACCGGCCGCGGCATCGGCCCCGCCTACGAGGACAAGGTCGGGCGCCGGGCCATCCGCGTCTGCGACTTGGCCGATCCCGCGACCCTGCCGGCAAAGCTCGATCAGCTTTTGCTGCACCACAACGCGCTCTTGCGCGGGCTCGGCGCTTCGGAGGTCGAGCGCGGGCCGCTTCTCGCCTCGCTCCTCGAAATCGCGCCCAAGGTTCTGCCCTTCGCCGAGCCCGTATGGCGGCTTCTCGATGACGCGAAGAAGAACGGCAAGCGCGTGCTCTTCGAGGGCGCGCAGGGCATCATGCTCGATGTCGATCACGGCACCTATCCTTATGTTACCTCCTCACACACCCATCCGGGCCAAGCCGCCTCGGGCGCGGGGCTGGGGCCAAGCACCGTCGGTTATGTGCTCGGCATCACCAAAGCCTATACGACGCGCGTCGGCAGCGGCCCGTTCCCAAGTGAGTTGAAAGACGAGATCGGCGAGCGGCTGGGTCAGCGCGGCAAGGAATTCGGCGTCGTCACGGGCCGCAAGCGCCGCTGCGGCTGGTTCGATGCGGTCATGGTGCGCCAGGCGATCAAGGTCGCCGGCATCCATGGCATTGCGCTGACGAAGCTCGACGTGCTCGACGGCTTCAAGGAGATCAAAGTCTGCACCGGCTATCGCCTCGGCAAGGAGACGCTCGATCGCTTGCCACCTGCCGCCGAAGCGCAAGAGGCGGTCGAGCCGATCTATGAGACGATGGAAGGCTGGAGCGAGTCGACGCGCGGCGCGCGCTCCTGGGCGCAGCTGCCGGCGCTCGCGGTGAAATCTGTGCGGCGCATCGAGGAGCTGATCGAGGCGCCGGTCGCGCTCCTATCGACCAGCCCCGAGCGCGACGACACGGTGCTGGTCCACGACCCGTTTGCGGATTAATCAGTCAGTTTCGATTGACGCGCTCATATGAGACCGATCAGCGCGGCAAGTTTAGCGCGAACTTCGTCGAGGACAGTTTGCGTGACTTTCGAACCGGCAAAAGCGATCGGGCGTGCTTGCGTGTCGATGCTCCGAACATGGCTTGTGAGTACCTCGCCTGAGACTGTAAGGCCTGCTGACAGAACAGTACTTGTTCCAAATGGCCGCACGTGCGACGTAATTGGACAGACGATCGCAAACCCGCTGGCGCGCCAGAACTCAATTGGAGAAATAACCAGCGCTGGTCGCCGCCCACTTTGCTCAGGCCCGACACGCGGGTCGAAATCGGTCCAGATTAAATCGCCGGCTTCGGGCGCATAAGGTGCTCTAGTCGATCGACTCGCGGCCGACATCAGGCCCCCAATCAAAGGCTTTGTGCATCGCCTTGGGAGTCATGCCGACGAGCAAATCCTTGAGCGCGTAGCGGGGACGACGCTGCGAAATCACGACCCGACCGTCTTCCGCTTCAATATCGACGCGCGCGCCTTCCTGCAGCCCGAGACGGCCCGCGATATCCTTGGGGATGCGAACCCCCAAACTGTTCCCCCATTTGGCAATGCGCGCTTCCATGGACGACTAACATAGCGTATATCCGTCGGATATACAAGCGTCTTGGCTGATCGGCTGGAATAGGCGCTTTGCGGTGTGTCCGTAGGTGCGTGTCACCGCCGCGTCCATGCCGCCGGCGATGACGCCGCCGAGGACGGGCATGAGTTTCGCGACATTGATCGAGGAGGTCGAGCCGCTGACG
>CAYMNX010000807.1:0-8711 GCA_964391905.1 uncultured Rhizobiaceae bacterium | reverse complement strand
GCGTAGAGCGCGCGAGCGCGCGCCTTGCGGTCGTCCATCGCGATGACCTGGTCCCAATGGCCGAGGGCTTGATCGAGTTGGCCCAGTTGCTGTTCGATACGGCCTTGGAGGTAGAGCGCCATGGCCTGGTCGCCGAGCTCGGGGTTGTCGCGCAGCACCAGATCGACCAAGGGGCCCGCGCCGGAGCCATGATCGGTCTCGAGCATCGCTTCGGCCGCCTGCAAGGCAAATCGATTGCGCAGCGGTTTCGGATAACTCGACAACAGACTGGCGCTGCGCAGGAATTCCCGCGCCGCTGTGGGCCAATCAGCCTTGCTGGCCGCGAGCGAACCGCGCCAGAGTCCAGCCTCGGGCTCATCATCAAGACTATGCTGGCCGAGTTCGAGCGCCGCGCAGTCGTCGATGCCGGCAAGCAGACAGGCTGCGCCCTTCATCGCGCGGAGTGGTGGACCGGCCGCCGCGGCTGGATCGTCGCGCGCGATCTGCGCCAATACACTCAGCGTCTCGGCTGCGAACAGATTGGCAAAATAGAAGCGCGCCAACGCGACCCGCGGCTGCGTACGCGCGCCGGCGGTTGCTGACGCGATCGCGCGCTCGAGAATGCCGCGGCGCTCGATGAAGCTTTGCTTCGCCGGCCCACGCCAAGCCGCGAAATCAAAAATACGGTGGTGGTTGGCGACGGCCCGGCCGAGCAGCCGGTCGCGAACATCGGAAAGAACAAGCCCCTGACGTCGCGTGATATGGATCGCCGCGGTATCGCTTTTCACGTCGAGGTCGTCGGCATTTGGCCGGATGACGACGCCCTGAATGGTCGGCAACAGCCGGAAGTCGACGAAGTCACGCGTCGCATCGATGCCGCGCCCGACTTCGCCGACGGGCACGATGGTGAGGCGGTCGCCTAGGATCGGATCACGCAAGCGCAAGGGCGTTGCCGCGTCGTGCACATAAAGCTCGACCGAGGGCGACGATCCGCCGGGCCGCGGATCGACATTGATCGGCGTGTCGGCGACGGCATCTTGCCGTTTCAAATCGATGATCCAGGCATTGCCGGAGCGGCGCACGCTGGGGTTATACCCGTCCGCCGTGATGAGACGCAGCGCCGTGGCACCTTCCGCGCGAATCTGGTCGACGGCACGCAGAATGGCTTGGCCGCGTTGCCGCACATCCGCCAAATCGAGCGTTGCCGGTGTCGAGAATACGACCCACAACGCGGCGCCGCGCCGGTAGACGGCAGCGCCCGTTGGGTTTGGCCAATCAAAGCGCAAGCTTCCCCGATCATTGTCGAAGGTCAGTACCGGCGTCACAGCGCCGCTGTTGATCGCTGCGCTGTGGCTGGAGGCTTGGGCCGCGCCAAGGGCCGCGGGCGGCGCGACTTTGGGAGCGGTTGCGGAGGCCGAGACCGGCGGGGCCGGCGCTTGGGGTGCAGGCTGGGCCGCTTGCGGCTCCGGCTTCTTCGCATCTGCAAGTGTCGCCGGCGCCTTCGGCATTCCTTTCTCTGGCGTTGCGACCGGGTGTCGGGCAATGAGATCGATCGATGCGATCGTCCGATTGACCGTCCGCGTCTTGATCTCGGCCGGTTGTTTCAGCTGCGCGACGATCGACATTCCATCGGCCGATTGGACGATGCTCGTGATATAGTGATCGAGCTGGCGCGCGAGCGGCGCTAGCGTCGCCCTGAAAGGACGGGCGAAATGGATCGTTAGCGTCTCGCCGTCGAGCTTTGCATCAAAGGCCACGGGTTTCGGCCATTCGACGGCGAGGCGGGCAAAGCCCCCGGCATGCTCGGCGCCGCGCACCTCCACTTTCTCCGCGCGGGCGACGATTGGTTCAGGCGACGGCTTGCTCTCTGCGGTTGCCGATGACGTGGCCGCGTCGAGAGTCGACGATACGAGCAGATCGCCTGGCGCAACGGGGGGTGGCGCCTGATCCCTTGGCGATGACAGGTCGACGACCGCCTTTGTCATGTCGTCAAGCGCCGTGCTGGGGTGCGCGAGAGGCACGGAACCAGCTTGTGACGCTCCGGCCTTGGTCGGCGCGGCTTTTGTCTCTTCCATACGTAGTGCGGGCTTCTGATCGCCTTTCTTGCCAGACGGCTCGCTCGCCCCCTTTTTTTCTCCCACGCTGGGACGCGCGACCAGGTCGATCGCCGCGATGGTTCTGTTGAAAGTCGCGGTCTTGACCTCGACCGGCTTTTTCAACTCGGCGATGATCGACGTTCCATCCGCCGATTGACTGATGCTCGTCACATAATGATCGAGCAAGCGCGAGAGCGGCGCCAACGCCGCCGTGAAGGGGCGCGCAAAATGGATGGTCAGAGTCTTGCCGTCGCGCTTTGCGTCAAAGGCAACCGGCGCCGGCCATTCGACGGCGATACGAGCAAAACCCTCTTGATGCTCGGCGCCCCTCACCTGCACCGTCTCGGCGCCACGCGCTGGCAGCGCCAGATAAAGTCCGACGAAGATGGCGAGGATCAGAGCGGAGCGCCGCGACATCGTCGATCAGAGTTTCGGCGCGGGCGCGGCAGGAGTCGTTGCCTCTCCTTGAGCGGCATCGCCCTGATTGCGTCGCTCGACGAGCGCCGTCGTCACCGCCTTGGCCTTGGCGGGGTCCATCGCCGCGAGAATCGGCGCCGTCTTCAGCTCTTTCATTCGCTGTAGCACGCTCAGCAGCACCGGCATATCGAGTTGTTCGAAAATTTGCGCCGCATCCCTGGGCTTCATGGCCTCGTAGATCTTCACGAGACTTTGGAGATGCGCGTCGTCCTCCGCGTTCTCCTTCTGAACGCCGACCTCGATGCTCTTCTCCAGATCCTGAAGCTTGGCGATCTTTTCGTCGATGCGCTTTTCGGTCGCTTGCAGCAAGACTTCGCGCTGATCGAGTTCGCCGGCACGTTGATCAAGCGCAGCACGGCGCCGCGAGAGCTGCTGCAGGACATCGATCTCGGACTGACTCATGGTTTGCGGATCGACGGTTGTATCGCTCGCATCCGGCGCACTGGGCGCTGCCGGCGCGGGCTTTTGTTCGGCTTGCTTTACGGCAGCCGGGGCCGGCGACGGCGATGACTGGGCAGGTTGTGCGCGCGCGACTGTCGCGACCGTCCCTATCCCCGCAGTGACGAGATTGGCGACCTTGAAACCCAAGAGCATCGCGGCGGCGACCGCGACCATGGGCAAGAGTCGGGGGCGAAATTTGATGCGCATTTTAGCGTCGGCGGGCCAGCGCGCGCAGCAATTCCTGCTCCGCGCGCGATGGCGCATTGGCGCGATCCGGCTGGCGCGGCTGCGGGATGCTCGCCGCCTCGGTGGCCGCGGCCGCCGCGGCAAAGCGCGGCTCTACGTGGATTGATTCCTGTCGCGCAACTGAGCGCGTTGGCTCGGCCCGGGCCGATTGCCGCGGCAAGGGCTCGACGCGATGATCCTGCCGTGCTTCGGGACGAGCCGGCCTCGCCTCCGCTGCGAGATCGGGCTTTACCCCGTCGCGGCTAGTGCGGATCAGATTGGCGAGCTTGTCGGCGATCGTTCCGCCGCGCTCGATCATGTAGACGAGGTCGTCGCTTAAGGCGCGCGCGGCGACAATCTTCTTTTCGAGGCCGCGACCGATCTCATCCGTGCTGTTGCGCAAATTGGCGACGGCGGCTTCGGCGCGCTGCGAGGCGGTATTGAGATTGCGAACGAGCTCTTCGAATTTGTCGCGGTCGCTACGCACCGCGGTTAACCGGCGATTGAGCGCGACCGAATAGCCGATGGTGGCAATAAGGAGCAAAGCGACGATCGCGTCGGTCCAAAAGCTCAGCATTAGGTGTTTCCCCGCTCCCTGTCGATCCGCTCGGTGACCTGAACGGCGATGTTGCCGGATTTGCGTCCCATCTTGCCGATGAACATCGGCAGATCGCCGCAAACGAGCTTGATATCGGCATCGATCCCGACGGTCAGCGGGATCTGGGTTCCGACCTCGAGATTGAGAACATCGCGCAACGGCATTTCGACGGTATCGAGCACAGCCTGAATCGGTACGCGGGTGTTCCAGAGCTGGCCGGCGAGATGCGCTTCCCAGATCGCGTCGCGGCCGAATTTCTCGCCGAGGAATCCTTGCAGCAGAATCTCGCGGACCGGTTCCAGGGTCGCATAAGGCAAGAGCACCTCGAGCCGGCCGCCGCGATCCTCCATGTCGACGCGCAGTCGCGCGAGCACGGCGGCATTGGCCGGCCGACCGATCGTCGCAAAGCGGGGATTGGTCTCGAGCCGCTCGAAGCGAAACGTGACCGGCGTCAGCGGATCGAAGGCGCCGGAAAGATCGGAGAGAACCACGGAAACGAGGCGCTCGACAAGGTTGCGCTCGATGGTCGTGTAGGGACGGCCTTCGATGCGCATCGCCGCCGTCCCGCGCCTTCCGCCGAGCAGCACGTCGACGATCGAGTAGATGAGCGCGCTGTCGATCGTCAGAAGCCCGTAATTGTCCCATTGCTCGGCGCGGAACACGGTGAGCATCGCCGGCAAGGGGATCGAGTTGAGGTAGTCGCCGAAGCGGATCGAGGTGATGTTGTCGATCGAGACTTCGACATTGTCCGAGGTGAAGTTGCGCAAGGAGGTCGACATCATGCGCACAAGACGGTCAAAGACCACCTCGAGCATCGGCAGACGCTCGTAGGAGACGAGCGCCGAATCGACGATGGCGCGGATTCCGGAACGCTCGCTGCTATTGGCGTCGTCCTCGCCGAACCCGAGAAGGCTGTCGATCTCGTTCTGATTGAGAACCCGGCTCGGTCCGGCAATCTCTTCGTCCTCGGCGGCGGCCGGTGCAGGCTCGGCGCCGCTCGTAGCGCCGGCCGCCAATCCCCATTCCTCGGCGAGCTTGTCCTGATCGGTTTGATCTTCCGCGGCCATAATGTGCGTGCGCCTTATTGGACCAGCATTTCCTTGAACAGCACCTCATTCACCTTGACGGGTGCGACGGCGGCGTTGACGCGGGCAAGAAGCTCTTCGCGCAGCCGGTAGATGCCGTCGGAGCCGCGAAGGTCCTCGACTCTGAGCTCGCGCAGATAGATTTGGAAATTGTCGATGATGCGCGGCATCAGTGCCGCGATGCGCACCGTATCGTCGGGGTTTTCGAGCTGAAGGCTGACGGACAGCTTCAAGAAATTCGATTTCTTGTTGCCGGCGCTGTTGAGATTGACGAGGAAGTCGGGAAGGTCGAAGAACACCGGCGGTTTCGCCTTGGCGGCCTCCTCCGCAGCGTGTTCCTTATGGCCCAGGAAACGATCGAGCATGCCGGTGAAATAGAGCCCGGCTCCGACCACGACGAAGAAGGCGATGCCGATGCCGGCATAGAGGATGAGCTTTTTTTGGCCCGATTGTGGCTCTGAAAACTCGACCGGGCCGTCCGCTTCGGCGCCCGCTTCGATCTTTTCCTCGAGGGTGAGTTCGGCCATTGGCAAGCAAGCAAGGAAAGTGGGTTGCCGAGCACGGCAAATCTGGCGGCGAGGATAGGTGGTTTATCGTTAACAACTCCTTGAAAGCGCCCCTCAAGCGGCAGAATTTTCCCGGCAAAGCCTGCCAAAGTGCGTGGCGACAGTGTCATCCATCGACGCTAAGCGCCTGAAACAGCGCACTTTCCCGTCTGGCACGCGCCATGCACGGATTGCGCCGGATTAACCAAGTTTCGCAGGCCATGGATACCACCACCTACGTTGCTCTTTCTGGCGAGGCCGCGCGCGATCAAGAGATGGCGGTGCTGGCGAACAACATCGCCAACATGTCCACGCCCGGCTTCAAGGCCGAGCGGATGATGTTTGCCGAATACCTCGCTCTCTCACCCGGCGGCAATGCTATCTCCTACGTGACGCAAGCCGGCAACAATCACGATATGAGCCAAGGTCCGGTGAACCAGACCGGAAACCCGCTCGATATTGCCTTGAACGGCGAGGGCTGGCTCGCGGTGACCACGCCCGATGGAACGAGCTATACGCGCAGCGGCCATTTCCAGCTCGATACACAGGGCGAGATCGTGACCTCGACGGGCTACACGCTGCAGGGCGATAGCGGCGCGCCACTTGTGATCCCACCCGATTCCGGTCCGATCACCATCGCACCCGATGGCACGGTTTCAACGCGGCAAGGAACGGTCGGCCACATTCCCGTGGTGGCGTTCACCGATCAGCAGGCGATGGTGGCGCAGTCGAACGGCCTCTACACCACAACCGAAGCGCCGCAACCCATCGCAACGACCCAGGTCGTGCAAGGGGCGATCGAGGGATCCAATCTTCAACCAGTGCTTGCGATGACGCGCCTCATGAACGCGGCACGCGAGTACACGGCAGCCAAGAATTTCTCGGATGCCGAAAACAATCGTCTCAAGACCGCGATCGAGCGGTTGGGAAAGACAGTGTAAGGAAAGGTTTGTTTCATGCGCTCGCTCTCGATCGCCGCAACGGGAATGCTGGCTCAGCAGCTCAACGTCGAAGTCATTTCCAACAATATCGCCAACCTCAACACCACAGCGTTCAAGTCACAACGCGCCGAATTCCAGGACCTGCTCTATCAGAACGAGCGCAATGTCGGCGCGGATTCCTCCGACAACGGGAACATCGTTCCCGTCGGCGTCCAGATCGGCACTGGCGTCAAAGCCGCGGCGGTTTATCGCATCTCGATGCAAGGCAATCTCATCAACACCAACAATGCCCTCGATCTCGCAATCCAGGGGCGCGGGTTCTTTCAGATCGAGATGCCGGACGGCACGACTGCTTATACCCGCGCAGGATCCTTCACCATGAGCCCGACCGGCGAGATCGTGACCGTCGATGGCTATGTCGTTCAGCCCGCCATTACGCTGCCGCAGAACACGACCAACGTCACCGTCAATTCCGTTGGCCAGGTTCTGGCGCAGGTCTCGGGCCAGATTCAGCCACAGAATGTGGGGCAGCTTCAACTCGCGAATTTCCCCAACGAGGCGGGTCTACAGCTCCAAGGCAGCAATCTCATGACCGAGACGCCGGCGTCGGGCGCTCCCGTCATCGGCAATCCGGGCTCGACCGCCTTCGGCACGATTCAACAAGGGTTTCTCGAGACCTCCAACGTCAATGTCGTATCCGAGATCACCAATCTCATCACGGCGCAGCGCGCCTATGAGATGAATTCGAAGGTGATCCAAACCTCCGATCAGATGATGCAGACCCTCAACCAGATCCAATAGTCACGCCATGATCCGTTTTCTCGCCACGCTCCTCGCGCTGCTGGCGTTGATGGCGCCCCATCAAGGCCATGCGCAGCCGCGGTTACAGCCGAATGTGACAGTCACGGGCAATGTTATCCGTCTCGGCGATCTCTTCACCGAAACCGGCCTCCACGCTGCGGATGCGGTCGCACCGGCGCCCGCGCTTGGGCTGCGCACGACCTATTCCTCGGCCTGGCTTGCTGCCGTTGCGCGCGAGCATCACCTCGATTGGACGCCGTCCTCGGATTTCGACCAAGTCACGGTCGAACGCGCCAGCCGCATCATCGGCACCGATCTCGTCGCGCAACGTCTTCTCAAGGCCATGCCGGCGCCGCCGCAAGGCGCCGATGCCAGCATCCAACTCGACAATGCCGCCGGGCTGCGCATCCTCGTACCGGCTGAGGTATCCGACGATATGGACGTCGACGGCCTGGTTCTCGATCCGCGCACGGGTCGGTTCTCCGCCATGATCACGGCACCGCCCGGCAATGCGGACGCGCAACGCCAACGTGTGACCGGCAGGCTGGTGATCGAAATGACGATTGCGGTTCCAAACCGCAACATCGCTGTCAACGAGATCCTCGGCCGCGGCGATATCGAAGAGATCAAGGTCCCGCGCGAGCGCCTCGCGGCCGATGCGATCATCGATCCAACGCAAATCGTCAACAAAAGTGCGCGCCATGCATTGCGTGCCGGACAGCCGCTGCGTGCCAGCGATATCGAGGAACCGCTCCTGGTGCATAAGGGCGATCTCGTGAGCGTCGAGCTGCGTACGCCTACCATGGAGCTGAGCGCCCAAGGCAAGGCGCTCGAAGACGGCGCGCTCGGGACATCGGTTAGGGTCGTCAACACGCAATCGAACCGGACCATCGAGGCGATCGTCGCCGGCATGAATCTCGTCCGCGCCGGAGCGCCGGACCGGCTCGCGACACGCTAATGGAGATATGGGGAATGGCTATTCCAGTCAGACAAATCGGCGCGACTGCCCTCGCCGCGCTGCTGCTCTCGGGCTGCAATGCCTTCACGCGTATGCAGCAGATCGGCGAAACGCCGCCGATGACCACGATTCAGGACCCGAAGACGCAGCCCGGCTATCAGCCGGTCTCGCTGCCGATGCCGACGCCGATCGTCGGCGAGCGGCAGCCCAATTCGCTGTGGCGCGCCGGCTCGCGCGCCTTCTTCAAGGATCAGCGCGCCGCGCAAGTCGGCGACATTCTGACGATCCTGATCAGTTTTGACGACAAGGCTCAATTCAATAACGAGACCCAGACCCAGCGCACGACCAACGAGCAGGACACGATGCCGCATGTCATGGGCTTCGAAAGCCAGATCCAGAAGATCCTGCCGAGCGCGGCGTCGCCGTCCAACTTCATCAACGTTACCGGCGCCACCAACAATGACGGCAAAGCGCTCATCAATCGCGAAGAGAAGGTCACGCTCGAAGTCGCCGCGCTGGTCACACAGGACCTGCCCAACGGCAATCTCGTGGTACAGGGGCATCA
>CAYMNX010000806.1:0-11346 GCA_964391905.1 uncultured Rhizobiaceae bacterium | reverse complement strand
GGCGAAGGCGCTCGCCGCGGCGGGCGCCGCGGAAGGCACGCTGGTCTGGGCGCTCGCACAGAGCGCGGGCCATGGCCGCCAGGGCCGGCTCTGGATCTCGCCGCCGGGTAATCTTTATGCCTCGGTGATCTTGCGGCCGGCTGTGCCGGCGGGCATTGCGGCGCAACTCGGCTTCGCGGCGGCGCTCGCCGTCGTCGATGCCTGTCGCGCGCTGACGCCCGATGCGGCGCTCGCGCTCAAATGGCCGAATGACGTGCTGCTCGCCGGCAAGAAGCTCGCCGGCATTCTGCTTGAATCGCAGGCGCGCGCCGATGGCGGCCTCGCCTGGCTCGTTCTCGGCATCGGCATCAATCTCGCGACATATCCGGTGCTCGTCGATTATCCCGCGACGGCTCTGAGCGCGACCGGCGTCGAGATTGCGCCCGAGGCGATGCTCGCTGCTCTGTCGCGGCACCTCTTGCGTTGGCACGAGGCGTGGCGCGGCGGCGAAGGCTTTGCGGCGCTGCGCGCGGCCTGGCTTGCGCGCGCCCATGGGTTGGGGCAGCGCCTGCGCGCGCGTCAGGGCTCGGCCGAACTTCACGGCATCTTCAAGGGTCTCGATGAGGACGGCGCGCTGCTGCTCGAGACCGCCTTGGGCATCCGCCGCATTGAAGCCGGCGAGGTCTTTCCAGTCTCGTCGTGATGGTTTCCCACGGCGGCACGGAGATCACGGCGAACAAGAAGGAATAAACCACAAAGACACGAAGCCACTAAGGAAGAATGAGGGCCGCTTCCCGGCCCAATAGATTTTACACTTGGTGTCTTTGTGTCTTGTAGTGCAAGAGTTAATTTCCTCTCCGTGATCTCTGTATTTCCGTGGTGAATGTTTCCTTCATTGGGGGCGACCGTTAGAGTAGCGCTGAGGAGGCGCCTATGCTGCTCGCAATCAACGCCAACAACACCAACACGGTCTTCGCCGTATGGGACGGCAACCGGCTGGAGGGGGCGTGGCGGATTTCGACCGATTTGAAGCGCACAGCCGATGAATATGTCGTCTGGCTCGATCATCTCTTGGGATTGAGCGGCCTCCTGCGCGCGCGGGTGTCGGGAACGATCATCGCCAGCGTCGTGCCCGAAGCGAATTTCAATCTCGTCAAATTCTGCCGCGATTACTGCGCGAGCGAGCCGCTCATGGTCGGCGATCCGGGCGTCGCGCTCGGCATGAAGGCATTGGTGGATCGCCCCGAGGAAGTCGGCGCCGACCGCCTCGTCAATTCGATCGCGATGCATGATCGCTATCCCGGCGCCGCGATCGTCGTCGATTTCGGCACCGCGACGACGTTCGATGTCGTCGACGAGGCCGGCAACTATCGCGGCGGCGTGATCGCGCCGGGCATCAACCTCTCGCTCCACGCGCTCGAGGCGGCCGCGGCAAAGCTGCCGGCCGTGCCGATCGGCCGCACCGCGACGGTGATCGGCACCAATACGGTCGCCTGCATGCAATCGGGGATCTATTGGGGCTATGTCGGGTTGATCGAGGGGATCGTGACCCGCATCAAGGCCGAGTTCGGCGCGCCGATGCGGGTCGTCGTCACCGGCGGCCTCGCGCCGCTGTTCGAGAATTCGACGCCGCTGATCGAGACGATCGACGGCACATTGACCCTATGGGGCTTGCGCCTCGTCTATGCGCGCAACCGCCCGGAACAAATCGAAGCATGAGAAACGACCCGCTGCCATCGCCGAACCGGCCCGACGAGCTCGCCTTTCTCGCCTTGGGCGGGGTCGGCGAGATCGGGATGAACCTCTCGCTCTACGGCTATAACGGCCGCTGGCTGATGATCGATTGCGGCATCACCTTCGCCGACGACACCATCCCCGGCGTCGATATCGTCATGCCCGATCCGCGCTTCATCGTCGAGCGCGCGGATCAGCTCGACGGGCTCGTCTGCACCCATGCGCATGAGGATCATATCGGCGCCATTCCCTATCTGTGGCGCCGCATCGGCTGTCCCATCTATGCAACGCCCTTCACCGCCGCGGTGCTGCGCCAGAAGCTCGCCGAGGCGGGGCTCGAGAGCGAGGTGCCGATCCATGAAGTGCCGATATCGGGCCGCTTCTCGGTGGGGCAGTTCGAGTTGGAGCTGATCACGCTCACCCATTCGATCCCCGAGCCCAATGCGGTCGTCCTGCGCACGCCTTTCGGCACGCTGCTTCATACGGGCGATTGGAAATTCGATCCCGATCCGCTGATCGGCCAAACCGCCGACGAGGCGGCGCTGCGCGCGCTCGGCGGCGAAGGCGTGCTCGCGATGATCTGCGATTCGACGAACGCGCTCCGGCCCGGCGAGGCGGGATCGGAAGCCGATGTGAGAAAGGCGCTGATCGATCTCGTCGGCACCTGCAAAGAGCGCGTCGCGGTCGCCTGCTTTGCCTCGAACGTCGCGCGGCTTGCCTCGATCGCGGCGGCCGCGGCGGCGCATGGGCGGCACGCGGCGCTCGTCGGACGCTCGCTTTGGCGCATGGATCACGCCGCGCGCGAGACGGGCTATCTCGAGAACGTGCCGCCTTTCCTCACCGATGAGGAAGCGGCCTATCTGCCGCGCGACAAGGTGCTGCTCATCTGCACCGGCAGCCAGGGCGAGCCGCGCTCGGCCCTGTCGCGCATCGCCGATGACGAGCATCCCGAGATCGTGCTCGAGCCGGGCGACACCGTAATCTTTTCCTCGCGCATCATCCCGGGGAATGAGCGCGCGATCGGACGCCTCCACAACAAGCTCGCCCATCTCGGCATCCATGTGCTGACGGAGCACGATCACTTCGTGCATGTCTCGGGCCACCCGGCGCAAGGCGAGCTCGCGCGCATGTACGAGCTGGTGAAGCCGCGCATCGCTCTGCCGGTGCATGGCGAGGCGCGTCATCTCCTGACGCATGCGCGGCTTGCCGAGACCTGGGGCGCCGCCCGCGCGATCGTCACCCGCAATGGCGAGGTGGTGAAGCTCGCACCTGGCGATCCCGCCGTGATCGGCGAAGTCGAGACCGGGCGCCTCGTCGCCGACGGCCGCACCTTGTTGCCCTTGGGCGGCGAGGCCTTGAAGAACCGCCAGCGCATGGTGTGGAACGGCGCGGCGCTCGCGACCATCGTTGTCGATGCGGATGGCCGCCTCAAAGCGCCGCCGCAAATCACGGTGCAAGGTCTCGCCGAGGACAGCGCCGCCCTGGCGGAGGATTTGCGCAAACAGGTTGTCGAAGCGGTAAAAGATTTGCCGCCGCGCGAGCGCCGCGACGACGCCGCGCTCGGCGAGGCCGTGCGCCTCTCGATCCGCCGTGCCTTAAAGGCACTCCACGGCAAGCGCCCTGTCACCGACGTGCATGTGGTGAGGATTTAGAATCTCGACCAAACAAATAAAGAGAGAAGGGGCACGTTGCTTCGGAGCAGGTCCTGGCGGGACAATTAGAAAGGGTTTATCTTCGTGCCACACAATCCCGCAACGGGATCGGAAGGATGTCGAACTTTGTAATTAGGGGGCCTCATGGCAGCAAAAGTCGCCGTCATTAATATGAAGGGCGGAGTAGGTAAATCCACTCTCTGCACAAACTTAGCATGGCATTTTAGTACTAGGCCCGATTGGGATAAACGGGTGCTTCTCGTTGACTTAGACCCACAGTTCAATGCAAGCCAATATACTCTCGGTGTAATGAAATACGAAGATCTAATAGTAAAGAGGGGGATTCCCACTGTCTGGGATATATTTGAGCAGGCGACGCGCGCCCCGGGACTGCGATCATCCGGTCGTAAGCTAGCCGACGCTGTAATCAAGGTGGCTGAATATCAAGATGGAAGCTATCTCCATTTGATTGCTTCTCAGCTTGAACTGAGCTTTACGCTGAAGAATCCAAGCCAGAAGGAACACCTGTTATCCAACTTTATAAGCGAGATCGAGGAAAACTACGATCTGATCTTAGTCGATTGCGCGCCGACAGAGTCTGTTCTGACGACTGCAGCGTACCTGACTTGTGACGACATCTTGATCCCTGTGAAGCCAGAATTTCTCTCTACGATCGGTTTGCCCCTTATCAGGCAATCCGTCGCCGATTTTACGAAACTCTTTAAGAAGAATCTCAAATTGCTGGGTATATGTTTCAACGGATGTACCGATTATTCTCCCGAGGAGACTAAGGCAAAGGACGAGGTTCGAGACATAGCAGAAAAATTTAAGTGGCATGTTTTTGACGAGGAAGTGCCTTATTCAAGATCATTTCCAAAAGGAGCTAGAGAGGGTGCGCCGATCTTTCGGACATCGTATGCGCATTCGAAAGTTTCGAGTAAAGTTGGTGCGTTCTGCGATGCTTTTGCAAAGAAGGCGAAGCTGTGACGGAAACGGATTCGATTCAGCTGTTACGCGAGCTATTAAGGCTTCATGATCGCTTTGGTGATAAGGCGTTCCGGGACCTTGCAACTTCGCTGCGTGATGGAGAATTGGTTCGAAGCTTGATATCGATCACTGACCATCTTCCGAAGGCAGCAAAAGCTCCTCCCTTGAAGAACCTTAAGCCGAAATCAGCTAAGGTCGGTGAGAGGGAACGCGTAGATCGGCAGATTGAAGGACTCATCTCGTCGAGTTTGCCTTTGGATAGAGAAATTGGCCAATTTATGCGCCTCATTTTTCAGGGACGGCTGTTGAGTGACATGCGCTTGTTACGAAGTTTTGCAAAGGAAGTTGGCCTTCCGAATGATCCGAAACGGCAAACTCGTTGGGCGCTTATGCGATCGCTCGTCGACTACTTACGCCACAAGTCGCAGCCGGACCTGCGAAAGTATTTTGATCTTGCGAATAGCGTTCAGAGAGATCCATCAAATCTGGCCGGGTGGGCGAAAATCATCGTTAAGCATGACTAATATTTTCTGTGAGGACCAACGTTCTGCGAGAGTCGGCGTTTTTCGCCCGTCATCAAAATCATTGCTCGGGGTTTTCCGATGTCGGTCATACCACTGCCCGGTGGTTTCTCCGCCGATTTCTCCTCGGCCACTCATGAATTCCTGATCCGCGATCAGTTCAGCCGGCAGGCCGCGCTCTTCGCGCGCTCGCCGGAGCTTCACGGCGAGGCGCAAGTGCGCCTGCTCGTCGATGCGGCGCAGCCCCAGCCCGGCGATGAGTCGCTCGATATCGCCTGCGGGCCGGGCACGGTCGTTGCCGCCTTCGCTGCGCGCGTCCATCGCGCCGTCGGGCTCGATGCGACTGCGGCGATGCTCGATGAGGCGCGGGCGCTTGCGGCCGAGCGCCATCTCGCCAATGTCGAATGGCGGCTGGGCGATGTCTATGCGCTGCCTTTCGCCGACGGCTCGTTCGACATCGTCACCTGCCGCTTCGCCTTCCATCATTTCGAAGAGCCGGCCAAGGCCTTTGCCGAGATGACGCGGGTGTGCCGGCCCGGCGGGCGCATCGTCTTGTGCGACGGGGTGGCGTCATCCGATCCGGCCAAGGCGGCGGCGTTCAACGCGATGGAGCGCCACCGCGATCCATCGACCGCGGCGTTTCGCCCGCTGTCCTTCCTGATCGATTTGTTCGCGCAATCCGCGCTTCCATCGCCCGATCGCAAAGGGTTTCAGGTGATCTACGGGCGCGAGCCGCTCATCGCGAAATCCTTTCCGGCGAATGACGATCGCGACCTGCTGTGCCGCATGATCGATGATCTCATCGCGACGGATGCGCTCGATGTCGGGACGCGGCCCGGCGAGACGCGGTTCATCTATCCCGCCGTCGTCCTCGCCGCGACCAAGCCATGATCGAGCTCACCGCGACGTGATCTCGGCCGCCCGCTGATCTTTCTCACCCCGGCCAGGCTCAGGGCGCAGTGGTCGCCTTCGCCTCGGCTCGGTAGTTTCCCAAGTATCAGGGAGGGAAGCGTATTGGCCCCAGAGGCGTCTTCGGGCGATGAATGCCTACCGGCGATGATGGCGCGCCGCCGCTACGTGCTGGTGGCCTGCATGATGGCGCAGTTCATGGCGGCGGTCGAATCGACCATCGTCGGCACGGCCATGCCGACGATCGTCGCCGATCTCGGCGGCTTTCGTCTCTTCAGCTGGGTCTTTGCGTCCTATTTGCTGGCGCAGGCCGCCTCGACCCCGATCTATGGCCGCCTTGCCGATATCTACGGCCGCAAGCGCGTCTTCCTGTGCGGCGCCGCGCTCTTCCTCGCCGCGTCGACGGCGTGCGGCTTCGCCTGGGGCATGGTGCCGCTGATCGTGCTGCGCACGGTGCAGGGGCTGGGGGCGGGCGCGATCCAGCCGATCGCCTGGACGGTGCTCGGCGATATCTATGCGCCGCGCGAGCGCGCCGTGGTTCAAGGCGACATGTCCGCCGTCTTCGGCACATCGGCGATCGGCGGCCCGGTCTTGGGCGGCTTCATCGTCCAGCATCTCCATTGGGCGCTCGTCTTCTGGGTCAATATCCCGATCAGCATCGCGGCGATGATCATGCTCGCCGTCTTCCTGACCGAGCGCATCGAGCCGCGCCACCACCATGTCGACTATCTCGGCACGGTCCTGCTCGTGCTCGGCGTCGGCGCTCTAATGGTGATGATCGTGCAAGCGCGCAGCCTCGGCGCCACCACCTTGCTTGGCTTGGGCACGGTCGCCGCCGTGACATTGGCGCTGCTTGTGCTGCAGGAGCGGCGCGCGCGCGAGCCGATCGTGCCGTTCCGGCTCTGGCGCCTGCCGATCATCGCGATCGGCAATTTCGGCTCCTTCATCATCGGCGCGCTGATGATGTGCAACGGCGCGTTCCTGCCGACCTATGTGCAAGGCGCCATGGGCGGGAGCCCCGCCGCGGCGGGCCTCGCATTGGGCGCGTCATCGGTGCTGTGGACCTTCGGCACCTTTGGATCGGGGAAGCTGATGATCGGCCGCTCCTATCGTGCGGCGGCGCTGATCGGCGGCCTCATCATGATCATTGGCATTGCCGGGCTCCTGCAGCTCGACGCAACGCTCGGGCCGTTCTGGGCCGGTGCCGCCGCCGCGGTCCTCGGCCTCGGCATGGGCTTCAGCAACACCACCTTCATCATCGCCGTGCAAACGAGCGTCGGCTGGGGCCAGCGCGGCGCCGCCACCTCGGCGAATATGTTCCTGCGCACCATCGGCCAATCGGTCGGCACGGCGCTGTTCGGCGCGGTCTTCAATCTCGGCATGGGGTCGATCGCCGGCGCCGATGACGAGATCAACCGCCTGCTTCAGCCGGCGACGCGCGCCGGTCTCGGCGCTGCGGAGGTCGCGCGGCTGAGCGATGCGATCGCGGCCTCCATGCACAACGTCTATCTCATCGCCGGGCTGCTGACGGTGATCCTGCTGGTCCTTGCTTTTTTCATGCCGGCGGGCCTCAGCCCCATCCGGCAGCCCACGGCTGAGCCCAGGGGTGGCCCTGCGGCAGGAGGGTAGCGCTGCTTCAACGCAAACGAGGTCTGCGCTAAAACCAACCCATGATCGGCCGGCTTAACCATGTTGCGATCGTCGTGCCCGACCTTGGTTGGGCGGCGGCCCTCTATCGCGACGTGCTGGGCGCCGAGATCTCGGCGCCGGTGCCGTTGCCAGCGCATGGCGTCACCACCGTGTTCGTCACCTTGCCAAATACGAAAATCGAGCTCCTATCGCCGCTCGGCGAGAATTCGCCGGTCGCGGACTTCCTCGAGCGCAACCCGTCGGGCGGGATGCATCATCTCTGCTATGAGGTCGCGGATATTCATGCGGCGCGCGACACGCTGAAGGCGGCAGGGGCGCGCGTTTTGGGCGACGGCGAGCCCCGCATCGGCGCCCATGGCAAGCCGGTGCTGTTCCTTCATCCCAAGGATTTCGCCGGCACCCTCATCGAATTGGAGCAAGCGTAACGACGTGACCTGGTTCATCGGCATTGCCACCTACGTCGTGATCTGGTGGATTACGATTTTCGCCGTGCTGCCTTGGGGCGTGCACCCGGCCCAGAAGGACGATCTCGGCCACGCCGCCGGCGCGCCCGCCAATCCACGATTGTTGTTCAAAGCGGCGGTCACGACCGTCGTGTCCGGGGTGATCTGGCTTATCGTCTATTGGGCGGTTAACGCCGACCTCATCAGCTTCCGTTCCTGAGCCGAACATTGAGTATTGCGAGATGAGCGCTGAATATTGCCGCATCGCCCCGAGCCACCCCTTCCACGGCCCCTATCACGCCACCGAATACGGCTTTCCGGCGCGGGACGACGCCGTCCTGTTCGAGCGGCTAGCGCTCGAGATCAACCAGGCGGGGCTCTCCTGGCTCACCGTCCTGAAGAAGCGCGCGGCCTTCAACGCCGCCTTCAAGGGCTTCAATATCGATACCGTCGCTGCTTTCGGCGCCCACGACGTGGAGCGGCTGATGGCCGATCCCGGCATTATCCGCAACCGGCTCAAGATCGAGGCGGTAATTGAGAATGCGAAACGTCTGCAAGTGATCCGCGCGAGCCATGGCTCTTTCGCCGAATGGCTCGACAGCCATCATCCGCTGCCGAAGGAGCGTTGGGTGAAGCTCTTCCGCGATACCTTCCGCTTCACCGGCGGGGAGATCGTCGGCGAGTTCCTTATCAGCCTCGGCTATTGGAAGGGCGCGCATGTCCCGAGTTGCCCGATTTATGCGCAAGTCTCGAAACTGGCGCCGCCTTGGCAGCAGTAACGCCCAAATAGTGAGCAAAAAATAAGGCAAGATCCAAGGATCTTGCCCAAACCGCTCAAGTAATTATTGAATCGTTGTCGCTAAGGGTTGAAACCCCAAGCCATCCGTTGCTGGCTCTTCCTCCCTAAACTTGGGCCCGGTCGCTTTGTTGCGCGCCAACTTCGAAAACCGACAGGAGTGTACGTAAACGAAAAGGATTCGTCACGTTAATTTTGCACAGGTTTTGCCTAAATTACAGCAGTACAAATCTGGCGAGAAAGAGGAGGGCGAGAATCATGAGCCCGGGGCTTAAACTTCCCGCTTTACCCGCCAGGAGCTTCACCGCGGCATAGAGGATAAAGCCGAAGGCGATGCCGGTCGCGATCGAGAAGGTGAGCGGCATGGCGATCGCGGTGATGACCGCTGGCGCATATTCGGTCGGGTCGTTCCATTCGATCTCGACGAGGCCGCGCGTCATGAGACAGGCGACGTAGAGGAGCGCCGGGGCCGTGGCATAGTCTGCGACCGTGCCGGCGAGCGGCGAGAGGAAAAGGCTCAACAGAAACAGCGCCGCCACGACCACGCCGACAAGGCCGGTGCGCCCGCCGGCCCTGACGCCGGCCGCGCTCTCGATATAGCTTGTCACCGTCGATGTCCCGAGCAGCGAGCCGCAGATCGTCGCCAGTGAATCCGCAATGAAGATGCGGTTGAGGCGCGGAATCTTGCCATCCGCGGCGATGAGGCCCGCGCGATGCGCGACGCCGACCAGCGTGCCGGTGTTGTCGAAAAGATCGACGAAGAAGAATGCGAAGATGATGGAGATGAGCCCGATATCGAGCGCGCCGTGCCAATCGAGCTTCAGGAAGGTCGGCGCAAGGCTCGGCGGCGGCGCGGCGATGCCGTCAAAGGGCGAGACCCCGAAAGCCACGCCGACCGCGGTCACGGCGAGCACGGCGATGATGATCGCGCCCGGCACGCGTCGCGCATCGAGCGCCACGATCGCAAGAAAGCCGCAGACCGCGAGGATCGCCGTCGGCGCCTTGACATCGCCGATGGTGACGAGCGTGTCGGGCGAGGCGACGACGATGCCGGCGTTCTTCAAGGCGATGATGCCGAGAAAGAGTCCGATCCCCGCCGAAATCGCCATTTTGAGCGATGGCGGGATCGCATCGACGATCCATTCGCGCAAATGCAAGAGCGAGAGGATGAGGAACAGCACGCCGGAGATGAGCACGGCGCCGAGCGCCACCTCCCAGGAGTAATGCATGCCTTTGACGACGCCGTAGGTGAAATAGGCGTTGAGCCCCATGCCCGGTGCGAGCGCCAGCGGATAGTTCGCGTACAGCCCCATGAGCAGCGTGCCGATCGCCGTGCCGAGGCAGGTCGCAACGAAAACGGCGCCGCGATCCATCCCGGCATCGCCGAGGATCAGCGGGTTGACGAACATGATGTAGGCCATGGTGAGGAAGGTGGTGCAGCCGGCGACGATCTCGGTCCGCACATTCGTGCCGTGTTCTCTCAGTCGGAAATAAGTCTCGAGCATGGCTCCCCCAATCTTACAGACCTGTCATCTTGGCCGAGGCTCGTTCTTTCGGCTAGTGTTTGGCGATGCATCGAGCGGCGCTTGCCCTTCTGGCGGTGGTCATCGCCTTTCCCGTGGTGGCGCAGACGCTGCGCCAGACGCTCGATATGCCGCCGCCAGGCGGCATCGAGGTCCTGAGCAGCGGCCAGCTCGTGATGTCGTCGCAGATCTGCTCGACTCTTGGCGTCGATCCCGGCGTCCCGAGCGCCGATTACCAGCCCGGAATCGACGTCAACGGCCGGCCGGTCGCGTCGGCGGATCTGCCGGAGAGCCCCGACCCCCTGAAGCTCGACAATTTCCCGATCGAGATCAAAGCCGATCTCGCCGGGAAATTCGGCGTACCGGCGCGGGGCGGCGCGTTCGGCGCGAAGGCGATCCTCGGCTATGTCACGCTGCGCGACAATCAGGCCTATTTCAACGGGCAGCCGATCGGCGGCGACCAACGCGAGGCGCTGATCGAGGCATGCCGGCGCGGACGGCGCTAGCGCGCATCGGGAGAGGGGCGGGCGAGGGGCATCGACACATGGCGCCGCTTTTCCTAAATTCGCCGCGCAGCCAACAGCGAGGGAATCTTGCGCCTTTCCGTCTATTTTCTGCCGCTCCTTAAAGAGACCCCGAGCGAGGCGCAGATCGTCTCGCATCGCCTCATGCTGCGCGCCGGAATGATCCGGCAATCGGCCGCCGGCATCTATTCCTGGCTGCCGCTGGGCCTGCGCGTCCTCAAAAAGGTCGAGCAGATCGTGCGCGAGGAGCAGGACGCGGCGGGCGCGCAGGAGGTGCTGATGCCGACCTTGCAGCCGGCCGAGCTCTGGCGCGAGAGCGGGCGCTATGAGGATTACGGCAAGGAGATGCTGCGCATCCGCGACCGGCACGAGCGCGATATGCTCTATGGTCCGACGAATGAGGAGCTCATCACCGATATCTTCCGCAATTCGGTCAAATCCTATCGCGAGCTGCCGAAGACGCTTTATCATATCCAGTGGAAATTCCGCGACGAGGTGCGGCCGCGCTTCGGCGTGATGCGCGGGCGCGAGTTCCTGATGAAGGACGCTTACAGCTTCGATCTTGACGCGGCGGGCGCCAAGCGCTCCTACAACCGGATGTTCGCCGCCTATCTCCGGACCTTCGCCC
>CAYMNX010000805.1:0-5454 GCA_964391905.1 uncultured Rhizobiaceae bacterium | reverse complement strand
CCTTATCGCCGACTCACCGCCGATCATGTCGCCAAGGCCCGCTTCAACGGCAGCGAGATCACCACGATCGAGCCCCAAGCGCTGACGCTCCTTGCGCACCAAGCCTTCATTGATTGCGCGCATCTCCTGCGCCCCGGCCATTTGCAGCAGTTGCGCCGCATCCTCGACGATCCCGAGGCGTCGGACAATGACCGCTTCGTCGCCTTCGATCTCTTGAAGAACGCCAACATCGCCGCCGGCAAGGTCCTGCCGATGTGCCAGGACACGGGTACGGCGATCGTCATGGGCAAGAAAGGCCAACGCGTCTGGACCGGCGGCGGCGACGAGGCCGCGCTCTCTCTCGGCATCCGCCGCACCTACACCGAGACCAATCTGCGCTACAGCCAGCAGGCGCCGCTCTCGATGTTCGACGAGGTGAACACGGGCGACAATCTGCCCGCGCAGATCGATCTCTTCGCGACCGAGGGCGACGAGTACAAATTCCTTTTCATTGCCAAGGGCGGCGGCTCCGCCAACAAGACCTTTCTCTTTCAGCAGACCCCGGCGGTGCTGAACAAGGCGAGCTTGCTCAAATTCCTCGACGAGAAGATCCGTACCCTCGGCACCGCCGCCTGCCCGCCTTATCACCTGGCGATCGTCATCGGCGGCACCTCGGCCGAGATGAATTTGAAGACCGTCAAGCTCGCGAGCACGCGCTATCTCGATTCGCTGCCGAGCCAGGGCAACAAGTCCGGCCAAGCCTTTCGCGACCGCGATTTCGAACAAGAGGTGCTGAGCCTGACGCGCGCCATGGGCATCGGCGCTCAATTCGGCGGCAAATATTTCTGCCATGACGTCCGTGTCATCCGCCTCCCGCGCCACGGCGCGAGCGTGCCCATCGGCATCGGCGTCTCCTGCGCCGCCGATCGCCAGATCCTCGGCAAGATCAACGCGAAGGGCGTCTTTCTCGAGCAGCTCGAGGAGAACCCCGCGCAATACCTGCCCGAGGTCGATGAATCGCGGCTCGCGGGCGAGGTCGTACGCATCGATCTGACGCGGCCGATGAATGAGATTCGCGCGACGCTGGCACGCTATCCGATCAAGACGCGCCTCGCCCTGACCGGCCCGCTGATCGTCGCGCGCGACATCGCGCATGCGAAGCTGAAAGAGCGCCTCGATCGCGGCGAGGGGTTGCCGCAATATGTGAAGGACCATGCGATCTATTACGCCGGTCCCGCCAAGACGCCGCAGGGTTTTGCCTCGGGCTCCTTCGGCCCCACCACCGCCGGCCGCATGGATTCCTATGTCGACCAGTTCATGGCTGCGGGCGGCAGCTTCGTCACTCTCGCCAAGGGCAATCGCGGCGCCGAGGTGCGCGCCGCCTGCAAGAAACATGGCGGCTTCTATTTGGGCTCGATCGGCGGCCCCGCCGCGCGGCTCGCGCAGGATTGCATCAAGAAAGTCGAGGTCCTCGAATATCCCGAGCTCGGCATGGAAGCGATCTGGCGCATCGAGGTGGTCGATTTCCCAGCCTTCATCGTCATCGACGACAAAGGCAACGACTTCTTCGCGTGAAGCTAGCTTAGATCGCGCTCTTAGCCGCCCGCTTCGACAGGTTCAGGACCAACCCTGCTCGTGCGATTTAGATTGGCCTATTCGCTTGGCGACTGGGCGACAAGCGACAGATCGCGGGGGGGGGCGGTGGTCGCGCGAGGAAAAACAATGGACGACGAGCCCCAATTCATCCGTTATCTCCGCGACCAGCTTCGCGGCTGGGCTCCGATCGAAGTGAGACGCATGTTCGGCGGACATGGTATCTTTCGCGACGGTACGATGTTTGGTCTGATTCACGCCGATACGCTTTATCTGCGCAGCGACGACCGCAGTTGCGCGGATTTCGCCGCCGCGGGAATGGGACCGTTCCGCTATCGCCGTCGCGGCCGCCTCGTGGCTTTGGGCTATCACCAGGCGCCGCCCGAAGCTATCGAGGAAAGCGAGCGCCTTGCCGGTTGGGCGGATCGGGCCTATGACGCCGCCCTGCGCCGCGGCAACGCAACGCGCGCCTCACGGCCCAAGATAAAGCAAGATTGAGCGTGGCCGAAACCATCGACGTTGAAGCCCTGACGCGCGGCGACAAAGCAACATGGGACCGCTTTGTCCGGCGCTACGCGGGACTTGTTCTCTCCGCGGTACGAGGCGCGGCGCGACCCGGAACCGAGCTCGACGATCTGGTCCAGGAGGTCTTTACCCGGCTCTGCAAGGACGATTTTCGCTTGCTCAAGGCCTACGATCCGACACGCGCCGGGCTCTCGACCTGGCTCACCATCGTTGCACGCAGCACGGCGCGCGATGTGCAGCGCCGGCGCCAGATCGGCGTCACCTCGATCGATCAGGTTCCCGAGATTATGCTGGCAGTCGATGGCGAGCCGCGCGAAAAGCTGCGCCTGCCGCTGGAATTGCTCTCGCCGCGACAGAAATTGATCCTCACGCTGCTCTATGAACGCGATATGGAGGTGGCCGAGGTGGCTGCGGCGCTGGGAGTCGACCCGCAGACCGTGCGCAGCACGCACCATAAAGCCATGCTGAAGCTGCGGAGCCATTTTGCAAGCGACGAGAAGCAGGCAAAAACGTGAGGAAACTCAATGCACTGAATCGTGGGGATGGTTGCGGCGTTAAGTGCCTAAGAACGAAGTAGGAGAATGGGACATGGCTGAATCTGGGGGTGGGGACAAGGACCGGGGGCTATGGCGCCGCTGGCGCGCGATCGAGCAGGTCGATATACCGGCCCCCGATGCGCTGACCCTTGCGGCTTATGCCGAAGGTCGTCTCACCGAGGTCGAGGCCGAGCCTGTCGAGGCTTGGCTCGCGGTCTATCCGGCCGCGCTCGCCGAGATCATCGCCGCTCGCGCTGCATCGCAACATGCGTATCTCCCGACCGAGCGCATGATCGCTGGAGCCTGCGCGTTGGTGCCCGACACCGCCGCATCCGACCCGTCCGACAATGTCGTGCCGTTGCGCCGCTCCATCCCGCCGTGGCGCAATGCGCTCGCCTGGAGCAGCATCGCGGCGAGCCTGATCGCGGCGAGTTTCATCGGCTTCGCCATGGGGAGCGATGCCTATCAGCATCTCGCGCCAACGCAGACGGTCGATAACAGCTTCGCCGAGACCTTCGAGGCCTCCCCCGCCCTCGACAGTCTCCTGAGCGACGATTCCGGCACATGAGTGGCATGAGCGGCGTTGCCGAGCCCAGCCGGCGGACCGGTTGGCGACCGCGCTTCGTTTGGATCGCGCTCGCCTTGTCGTTGACGCTCAACGTGTTCTTCGTCGGCGGGCTGATGTGGATGAAGCTCTCGCATCATTCGCCGCTGCCGCCGATCGAGCGCATGCACCGCCTCGGCCAGAGCCTCGATCTCAACAATGATCAGCGGCGCGCTTTCGAGCAATTTCTCCGCGTTGTTCGGGTGCACGGCCACGCTGTCCGTGACGCCAACCAGCCGATTCTCGATAGCATCTGGGCCGAGATCGCCAAGCCCAATCCCGACGAGGGGGTGGTGGCGAAGCTGAGCGGCGAAGTCAGCAACAATCGCCATGCCTTCCAGAAGGAAGCGGCATCGGCGTTCTTCGATTTCGCCAAGACGCTCAGCCCCGAGCAGCGCGCCAAATTGGCGGATATCGCGCGTGGCGGCGGCGATGAGCCGACCCGTCGCCTCTTCCAGGTCATCGCGCCGTAGACGCCCACGGCGGCAATCGCCGCAGAACCGCCTCCGCCGCGGCGCGATAGACAGGGTCGGGGCGAATTCCATCCTCGCGCAGGCACGCTTCCGTCAGCTTGATGACGTGCTCGTCGCCATGCTCCACAGCATCGCGGGCAAGATCGTCGCGGTCGCGCGTCGGCTCGGCGACGGGAGCGGGTTCGGTGCTGGCAGGAGAACGCACGACCTGCCGAAAAATCGCCGCGCTCGTCCGCAAGACAGGACCATAAGCCGAAGCGGCGAATTCCGGCGCGGCATAGGGCAGCAGATTCCGCAGCGCGGTCGGCGCGGTGACGGTATGGATCAGCTGAATGAGCGCGATCGGGCCGAGCTCCGCATGCGTGAGCAGCATCCGCGCGAAGATCGCGGTATGGCGGCTGAGCGCAGCCGCGACATCGGCCACGCTGCGCGCATCAGCGGCGATCGGCGCCAAGTCAAGCAGCGTAGCGGGAAGCTCACATTGCTCCGGCGAACTGCGGTAAGCCGCCGCCCAATAGGCGAGGCCCCGTGCCAGCTCTTCGCGCTGCAGAACGGTAGGCTTGCCGTCTGACGGGAAGGACCGCACGGCATGAGCCGTGCGCAGCAGACCATGCGTCAGCCCGCCGGCATAGCCCGGCAGGAGCAACGGCACCCAGCTTCGAAGCACCGCCTGCCACGGCGCATCATCGAGCTGGCGATGAAAGAACTCGAGCCAATCGGCGATGCGGGCCGGCAGGCCGAGCGCGCCGCGCCATTGAGCCTCGTCCGTGCCATCAATCGGCGCTTGGTGCGGCGGCACGGGCAAGTGCCGCCGCTTCGCCTTGTATGCCTCGACCCATCGGGCGACGTCGGCATCATGTCCCAGCGTGCTGATGGCCTCGGCCACCATCGGTCCATGCTCGGAAAAGCCCGGCTCCATCGTGAAGCCGACATCATGCAATCGTTCCAGCGCATCGTTGAGCGCGTCCTGCCGCGTTGGACCCATGCGTGCCTCCTCTCGCCAAGCGTTTGGGCAACCTCGGCGCTTGCTTTTCCTAATTTAAATAGAGTATCACTAATCAATATATAAAATCTATCGATTATGAGAGCCGAGCCACGTCGCTATTTTTCCCCCCGCCGCCAGCAACAGGCCGATGAGACGCGGCGTCGCATCGCCGATGCCGCGCACCACCTGCTCGGCAAGGAGGGCTATGCGGCGACGACCATGGCTGCGATCGCCGAGGCGGCGGGGGTCGCGGTTCAGACCGTCTATGCGATCTTCGGCTCGAAGCAGGGCGTTCTGAGAGGCCTCATCGACCGCGCGATCTTCGGCCTTGATTACGACCGGCTGATCGCGGCGGCCTTCGCGCAGGAAAAGCCGGCGGACCGGCTGCGCTTCGCGGCGAAAATCGCGTGCCGGATTTTCCAATCGGAACGAGCCGAGCTCGAATTCCTGCGCGGCGCCGGCGTCGAGGCGCCCGAGGTCATCGCGATCGACAAAGCGCGCGACGCGCAGCGCTTCGTGGCGCAGGAAGCAATGATACGGTCGCTCGCGGCAGCGGGCGCCCTGGCGCCGGATCTAACGCCTGCGGCCGCGCATGACATCCTATGGACGCTGACGGCGCGCGATATCTTTCGCCGCCTCGTCGTCGAGCGCCAATGGAGCGCTGCCCGCTACGAGGCGTGGCTCGGCGATCTGCTGGTGAAGGAACTCCTGAGCGCATAACCCCTGCGCCGTCAGCCGCAACTCTCCGCGCTGCGCGTC
>CAYMNX010000804.1:0-2692 GCA_964391905.1 uncultured Rhizobiaceae bacterium | reverse complement strand
TTGGGCGCGCGTTGCGGGTGCGAGACGCGGCGCCTCGGTCCGCCGTCCGAAGAAAGACGCATTGCTTACCCAGGTCTCGGCCATTCCCGAAGAGCGCGGATAAAGGCCCGGCTCGGCGATCGTCTCGGTGTGATCCTCGGGAAGCTCGGCGATGAAGCGCGAGGGCAAGGTCGTCGTCCATTGCCCAGGGATGCGCCGGTTGGCGGCGTAGCAGACGAAGGCGCGGCAGCGCGCGCGCGTGAGGCCAACATACGCAAGCCGTCGCTCTTCCTCGAGGCCTTTAAGGCCGGTCTCGTCCATCGCACGCTGGTTGGGGAAGAGTCCCTCCTCCCACCCTGGCAGGAAGACATTGTTGAATTCGAGCCCCTTGGCGCCGTGCAGCGTCATGAGGCTCACCATCTCGCCGCCCGTCTCGGCCGTGTTCTCCATGACGAGGCTGACATGGTCGAGGAAGCCCGCGAGATTCTCGAACTCGGCCATGGCCGCGACGAGCTCTTTGAGATTTTCGAGCCGGCCCGGCGCATCGGGCGACTTATCGGCCTGCCACATCGCGGTGTATCCCGATTCGTCGAGCAGCTGCGCCGCGAGCTCCGGATGGGGAAGGGTCTCGGCGAGCCCGCGCCAGCGCGCAAGGTCGGTGAGGAAGCCGCCAAGGGCACGGCGCGCCGGCGGCTTCAGCTCATCGGTGCCGATCAGGATCTGCCCCGCCTCGCTCAACGATATCTCTCGCGCGCGGGCGAGCGCGTGCAAGGTCTGCACGGTCGTCGTGCCGATGCCGCGGCGCGGCACATTGATGATGCGCTCGAAGGCGAGATCGTCCGCCGGCTGATGGACGAGTCGCAAATAAGCGAGCGCATCGCGGATCTCCTGCCGCTCATAGAAGCGCAGGCCGCCGATGACGCGGTAGGAAAGGCCGAGCGTCAGGAACCGCTCTTCGAATTCCCGCGTCTGGAAACCGGCGCGCACGAGAATCGCGATTTGCGAGAGCGGCTCGCCCTTGCGCTGCAAGGATTCGATCTCGTCGCCGACCCAGCGCGCCTCCTCCTCGCTATCCCAGAGGCCGCGCAGGATGACGCGCTCGCCGTCATTGACTTCCGTCCATAGCGTCTTGCCGAGTCGACCTTCGTTCTGCGCGATGAGGGCGGATGCCGCGGCCAGAATATGCGGCGTCGAGCGGTAATTCTGCTCGAGGCGAATGATGGCCGCGCCCGGGAAATCCTTCTCGAAGCGGAGGATGTTACCGATCTCGGCGCCGCGCCAGGAATAGATCGACTGATCGTCATCGCCGACGCAGCAGAGATTGCGATGCTTTTGCGCCAGGAGCCGCAGCCAGAGATACTGCGCCACATTGGTGTCTTGATACTCGTCGACGAGGATATAGCGGAAGCGCTGCTGATAATCGGCGAGGACCTCGGGCCTGAGGCCGAAGAGCGTCAGATTGTGCAGCAGAAGGTCGCCGAAATCGGCGGCGTTGAGCGCCGTGAGACGGCCCTGGTAGAGGCGATAGATCTCGATCATGCGACCGTTGGCGATCTCGCCGCGCTCGGCTTCGGGCACCTTGTCGGGGACAAGGCCGCGATCCTTCCAGCGCTCGATCGCGGCAAGAAGCGCGCGAGCGGGCCAGCGCCGATCATCGATATGCTCGGCCGCGGCGATCTGCTTCACCAAACGAAGCTGGTCGTCCGCATCGAGGATGGTGAAATTGGGTTTGAGGCCCACCGCCTCGGCGTGCCGGCGCAGAATGCGCGCCGCGATCGCATGGAAAGTGCCAAGCCAGAGCCCTTCGGCGCTCTCGCCGATCATGCGGCCGAGACGCTCGCGCATTTCGAGTGCCGCCTTATTGGTGAAAGTAACGGCGACGATCTGGCTCGGCCAGGCGCGGCGAGTCGCGAGGATGTGGGCGAGCCGCGTCGTCAGCACCCGCGTCTTGCCCGTGCCGGCCCCCGCCAGGACCAGAACCGGCCCGTCGACCGCCTCGACCGCGCGGCGCTGCGCGTCGTTGAGGCCGTTCAGATAAAAAGCCTTCCCCGCTTCGGGCGGAACGGCAGCGATCGGATCGGCGACAGGCTCTGACATCCTGCGCTATATAGCATGCGTCGGTAGAAATCCCACGCGTCCGATCCTCGAAAGCCGCTTTCCTGCTGAAATCGCAGGAGAGTTCGCGAACGAAACCACCTATGATGGCTCCCCATCCCAAGCGCCCGCCATGCACGTCGTCATCATCATTCTCGTCTTTCTTTGTACCTATGCCGGGATGGCGGCGGGCCGCCTGCCCCATCTCCAGATTGATCGCACCGGCATCGCCCTCCTCGGCCTCATCGTGCTGCTCGCGAGCGAGACCGTCACCCTCGACGCGCTCGGTGCGACGATCGACGTCTCGACCCTGGTGCTGCTGTTCGCGCTGATGATCATCTCGGCGCAATTCGTCTCCGCCGGTCTTTTCGAGCTCTGCGCCGATTGGATCCTGCAGAAGGCCGAGAGCCCGACCATGCTTTTGGCGCTGACCGTTGCGGTCGGCGGCGCGCTATCGGCGCTGCTGGCGAATGAGATTGTCGTTCTGACCCTCGCGCCGCTCCTGATCGTCGGGGTCCAAGCGCGGGCGCTCGATCCGCGCCCCTTCCTCATCGCGCTGGCCGGCGCCGCCAATGCCGGCTCCGCCGCGACGCTGATCGGCAACCCGCCCAATATTCTC
>CAYMNX010000803.1:0-11587 GCA_964391905.1 uncultured Rhizobiaceae bacterium | reverse complement strand
GGCGACCTGGGTGAACTTGCGGAAGAGGCGCTGCTGCTGGACGTCGGGAATACCAATGCCCGTGTCGCGCACGGAGATGCGCAGCAGGGCCCGGCCGCCAGCCTGGGAGATCTCTTCGACGGCCACGGTTACTCCACCACGATGCGTGAATTTCACCGCGTTTCCGAGGAAATTGAGAACAATTTGGCGGATTCTGCCGGCGTCACCGCGGAAATGAGACGCGACCCCCGTGGGAATGTCCAGCGAAATTCGCAGGCCTTTCTCCAATGCCCGTGTCCGGACGACGTTGAGCGCGGACTCGAGCATTCCGCGCAAACGGAATCGCTCGGGCTCGATGGTCAACTGCCCCGCCTCGATCTTGGAGATGTCGAGAATATCGTTGATGATGTTCTGCAGATGGCGGCCCGATTCGTTGATGTCGGCGCCATAGGCGCGGTAGCGGGCGTCGAGCGGGCCGGCGACGGCGTCGCGGATCAATTCCGAAAACCCGATGATGGCGTTGAGTGGTGTGCGCAGCTCATGACTGATGCTCGCCAGGAAATCGGACTTGGCCTTGCTGGCTTCGCGGAGTTTCTCCTCGCTCACGCGCAAGGTCTCGTTCAAGCGCCGGATGCTGGCGGCGCCGGATCGCATCGCGACGATGACCGCCATCACGGTGATCGTGCCGATGCAAAAGACCATCGTCTTATAAAACGGGGTATCGACAGGTTCCGCCGGCAGGACAACGAGCCATGCCGCCGCGACGGATAGGGCGAAAGCGAAAAATCCGGCTGCGGATCCGCAGAGAAAAATCGCGAGGATGGTCGCCGGAAAGAATAAGACATAGGGCCAGCCTTCGGCCCAGGGAGCGATCATCAGCCGCAACAGAGTGGCGACAGCGACGATTAAGGCGGCGATGAGATAGGCCTTTATCGATCCGGGCTGAAAGCGCGGACGGTCGATCTGCAAAGCGTCAAGCACGGGGGCGCCCGGTTTGGCTATGTTGTCCCGAGCGAAGGCTAATGCCGTCAACCCTAACAAAAAGTTGCGGCGATGCAGCTTTGCTAAAACAAAGTGGGGCAAATCATTAAGATTTGGGCCGACAGCGGTCGGCGCCTTCGAAGTCTGCTTCGCCCTATTCTCCGGCGGGGGTAGGATTTGTCCGCGCCCGGCCCCGGCTCTCGATTCGGCCGGAGCCGGCCCTAGTCCGGCATGCCATAAAGACGAACGGGAGGAAGGCCATGTTTCTTTGTCGCTCCATCGCGATGGTCACTGTCGCGGCCTATGCCTTTGGCTTTGGCGCGATCGAAGCGCCGGCTCAGACCATCAAGGTGGGCTTCATCAGCAGCTTTTCCGGACTCAACGCCGATGTCGGCCCCATCATGGAAAAGGCGATGAAGCTCTATATCGAGCAGCATGAGAAAGACCTTCCGCCTGGGGTGAAGGTTGAGCTTCTGACGCGCGATGATACCGGGCCCAATCCCGACAAGGCAAAGCAGCTCGCGCAGGATCTCATCGTCCGCGACAAGGTGCAGTTCCTGACCGGCGTCATCTTCACGCCCAACGCGCTCGCCATCGCCCCGCTCGCAACCGAGGCAAAGGTGCCCTTCGTCATCAGCAATGCCGGCACCTCGATGATCACGACGAAATCGCCCAATATCGTCCGCGTCTCCGTTACGCTGTGGCAATCGAGCAATCCGCTCGGCACCTGGGCGGCGAAGCATTTCAAGCGCGCCTACACGCTCGTCAGCGATTATGGTCCCGGCTATGATGCGGAGGAGGCCTTCAGCAAGGCCTTCAGGGCGGGCGGCGGCACGGTCGTCGGCAGCGTCCGCGTGCCGGTGATCAATCCCGATTTCGCGCCGTTCCTCCAGCGCGTCAAGGACGAGAAGCCCGACACGCTCTTCGTCTTCGTCCCTGCCGGCGCGACGGCGACCGCCGTGATGAAGGCATTCGGCGATGTCGGCCTCAAGGCGGCAGGGGTGAAGCTCATCGGGCCGGGCGATCTCACCGATGATGTAGAGCTCGACAATATGGGCGATGTCGCGCTCGGCGTAGAGACGGCGTTCCACTATTCCGATGCGGCCGATCGCCCTGCCAATAAGGCTTTCATCGCCGCCTGGAAAAAAGCCTATGGCGAGAATTCGCGGCCCAATTTCACCGCCGTCGGTTCCTACGACAGCATGGATGCGATCTTCTATGCAATTCGCGAGCAGAAGGGCAAAATCGATCCCGAGAAGACGATGGAGCTCTTGAAGCATTACAAGAATCCGCAGAGCCCGCGTGGACCAATCGCGATCGATCCCGAGACGCGCGATATCGTACAGAACGAATATCTGCGCAAGGTCCGTAAGGTGGGTGGCCACTATGTCAATGTCGAGCTCGAGACCATTGCCACCGCGCTCAAGGATCCGTGGAAGGAGCTCAACAACACCAAGTGAAGCGGGCGCAGCGCAGAAAGACTTCGTGTCAAGCGCATCCGCCGCGGGACGAACAACAGGGCGAGATCATCAGAATCGTCGCCGCCGGCCATCGAGTTGCCCGTCGATTTGTGCGAGCCATCGCTCCCGTGCGGTCGGTCTCGCCTCGGTCGGCGCGCTTGCGACGAAACTAGTCGGCGCTCGCTCCTCCCAAATGGGGACCGCCGAGGCGACAGCGGTCGATCTCGCCTTGATCGGGGCTTTCGCGACGCGACTGGTTGGCGCCCGCTTTTCCCAAATCGGGACCACCGAGGCGACGATGTGACGCCTCGGCATTGTGTGCGCCGCCGGGCTCGCCAGCGCTTGGTCCGCGCCAATCGCTGCGGATACTTCGCTCGCTTCCGCTCGCTCATTCGCTCGCGGCGCGGTCTTCTCTACTTCCGCGATTGCCGGCACAAAGGGTTTCGGCCGATCCGCATAGACCAAGGCGGCGGCGCCGATGACCAGTGAGGCGGCAATGACGGTTGGCGCGGCCCAGAGGTAGCGCGTGTTTTCGAAATCCGGCGGCGGAGCGGCCGGCGATGGCAGGTTCTCGACCTTGAGGAGCGTATTTCTCTGTCCCTCCGACGGGGACGGCTGCTCTGGCGCAATGGATCGGGGCGGACTGGCCAAGCGGTCATGGCCTGCCTCGCTTGCCACATCCGGAATCGCGCCTAGCATGCCTTCTGGCGCTTCTTCTTCGCCTCTCGATGAATGTTTATCCGCCGAAAGGACGTCGCGCTCGCACCCGAGTCGCGCCAGAAGCAGACCCGGTGTCGACATCAACAACTCGGCTACGGCTTCGGTCCAATTTGCCTTGGTTATGCCGCAGGGCGGCATGGAGGAGAAAGCCGCGGTCAAACGCTTGCCGATGGCATCAATGTCGTCATCGGTCAGCGCGACCGCCGCGATTGGCGGGGTGCCTTCTAAAAAGGCCTCGGACCTCGCCAGAAACTCGCTCAGTGGTGCGATCGCGACATCGGGGTTGGCCGGCGCGAGATCGATCAGCGCAATTCCTTGCCGAGGGTGAAGGGCCATGAACCTGACCCAGGGCGGGCCTTCGAGAGGGGAAGCGCGTTGGTTGAGTAGCACCAACCAATCAGCCGGCAATTCGGCCAATGCCGCTTGCAGCCTTCGCAACGCCCCAAGGTCGAAGGGAGCGAAAGCCGTCGCGTCGAATCGTATGCGGTGCAGCGAGAGCCGATTTCCGAGCATCATCCTCCACCTGTCTTGCAGGCTGCACGCAGAAGGCGGCCGAACCGCGCAGAGTTCGTGACAAGTTTGCGACTTTTGGGAAAGTGGCGCGCCTTCCTCTCAGCTCGTCTTTTCAAAGACGCAAGGGCCTATCGCCCTGGCACGCCCTTCGTCGTCGAATATTCGAAATGCAAGGCCTCGCCAGGATGGAGGAGCGGGCGAATCGCATGGGCCGCGAGCGCCGCTTCGGCGAAGCCCGAGAGGATGAGCTTCAGCTTGCCGGGATAGGTCGCGATATCGCCGATCGCGAAGATGCCCGGGATCGAGCTCATACATGTCGCGGGCGTGACGGCAATGTGATGATGATCGAGCGCCAAGCCCCATTGCGCAATCGGCCCCAAATTCATCGAGAGGCCGAAGAAGGGCAAGAGTACATCGGCGGCGAGGTGCTTGGTCTTGCCCTCGAGATCGGCGACGATCACCGCGTCGAGCGCGCCGTTCTTTCCTTCGAGCCCATGGAGTTGATAAGGGATGACGAGTTCGATGCGCCCCGCTTTGGCGAGCGCATCGAGGCGCGCTGCGGATTCGGGGGCGGCGCGGAATTTTGCGCGGCGGTGGACCACCATCACCGATGCTGCGATCTCGGCGAGAGAGATCGCCCAATCGACCGCCGAATCGCCGCCGCCTGCAATCACGATGCGCTGGCCGCGAAAGGCTTCGCGTCGCGACACGAGATAGAAGACGCTCTTGCCTTCGAAGTCTTCGAGCCCTTCGAGCGGCGGTCGATTGGGACCGAAGGCGCCGACCCCCGCGGCGATGATTACGGCACGCGCTTCGATGAGAGTCCCACGCGATGTCTCGATACGAAACCCGCCGCCCGCCAGCGGCGTCAACGCTTCGACCTGCTGACCAAAGTGATAGCACGGCGCAAAGGGTGCCGCCTGTTCTTCGAGCTTCTGCACCAGCTCGGCCGCCTCGATTTTGGGGTAGCCGGGAATATCGTAGATCGGCTTTTCGGGATAGAGCGCGCTACATTGCCCACCCGGCGTGCCGAGCGCATCGACGACATGGCATTTAAGGCCCAGCATGCCGCATTCGAAGACGGCAAAGAGGCCGACCGGCCCCGCCCCAATGATCGCCACATCCGTTTGCTCGAAACTCGTTGCCATCGCCCCTGTCTTCCTTTCGCGCCATACCATGGCGATGCGTTCTGGCGCGCGCAAGGTTGCGGCCCTGGGCAGCGGCGCCTAAAAGGGGCGCCGTGACACAGCCTGAAACTTTTGTGATTGCGCTGCCCGACGAGGCCGCGACCTGCACTCTCGCCGCCAACCTTGCAGGGCTGGCGGAGACGGGGGACGTATTAGGGCTCTCCGGCCCGCTCGGTAGCGGCAAGACCGTGTTCGCACGCGCCTTCATCCGCGCCCGGCTCAATGCCGCCGAAGTGCCGAGCCCGACCTTCACCCTGGTCGAAGTTTACCAATCTCTTACCGGACCCGCGGTATGGCATTTCGACCTTTATCGCTTGGAAACGCCGGAGGAGGCTTATGAGCTCGGCATTGAGGATGCCTTCGCGACCGGCATCTCTCTCATCGAATGGCCGGAGCGGCTTGGTACGCTCATGCCGAAGGAGCATCTCGGCGTGACGCTGAAACCTGGCCAAAGCGAGTCGCAGCGCCGCGCGCAGCTCGATGCCTCGCCCTCATGGGCCGCGCGGCTTAAAAGGTTGCCGCGTGGCTGACCGCGAGGGGGTCATCGGGGGATTTCTCAACGCCGCGGGCTGGGGCACGGCGCGGCGCACCTTGCTCGCCGGCGATGCGTCCTTTCGCCGCTATTCGCGGCTGGAGCGTCCCGACGAGAGCGCGATGCTGATGGATGCACCGCCGCCGCAGGAAGATGTGCGACCTTTCCTCGCGATTGATCGCTGCTTGCGTGAGCTCGGCTTCAGCGCGCCGGCGGTTCTTGCTTCCGACATCGCCGCGGGGCTCTTGTTGCTCGAGGATTTCGGCGACGACACCTACACACGTCTCCTTGCCAAGGGCGCCGACGAGACGGCGCTTTATGCCCTCGCGATCGATGTGCTGATCGCCCTTCATCGCCGCTTCACGGCGGCATCGGTGCCCGACCTCCCGCCATATGACGATCAGCGCCTGCTCACCGAAGCCGCCTTGCTGGTCGACTGGTATTTGCCGGCGGTGACCGGGCAGCCGACGCCTGCGCCGCTGCGCGAGAGCTATCTCGATCTATGGCGCAGCATCTTGCCGATGGCGCGCGCCGTGCCGGAAAGTCTCGTGCTGCGCGATTATCACGTCGATAACCTGATGCGTATCGACGGTCGCGACGGTCTTGCTGCCTGCGGTCTTCTCGATTTCCAGGATGCAGTGCTAGGGCCGGTGAGCTACGATCTCGTGTCGCTGCTCGAGGATTCGCGGCGCGATATTTCGCCCGCGCTGGTTTCATCCATGTATCAACGCTATCTCGCAGCCTTTCCGTCGCTCGATCGCGACGCGACTGCTCAGTCCTACAATGTGCTGGGCGCACAGCGGCACTGCAAGGTGATCGGCATCTTCACCCGGCTCGACCGTCGCGACGGCAAGCCGCGCTACTTGGCACATATTCCGCGACTCTGGCGCCTGCTCGACAACAATCTGAAGTATCCGGTTCTGGCGCCGATACGGGAATGGCTCGATCGCCACATTCCGCGCCATCTGCGCCTCACGCCCCAAGCGGCATCATCATTTCGGGCGGCTCCATGATCGAAAGCGCGATGATCCTTGCCGCGGGCTTCGGCACGCGCATGCGGCCGATCACCGATCACATGCCGAAGCCACTGGTACCCTTGGCGGGCCGCGCTCTCCTTGATCATGCGATCGACCGCGTGGTTGCAGCAGGGGTGAAGCGCGTCGTCGTCAACACCCATTACAAGGCCGAGATGATCGAGGCGCATTTGCAAAAGCGCCACGATGTCACGATCATCCTGTCGCACGAGCCGGAGCTTCTCGACACAGGCGGCGGCGTCAAGAAGGCGCTGCCCCATCTCGGCGAGGCCTTCTTCGTGCTCAATTCCGATGTGTTCTGGCTCAACGCCAAAGTGCCGGCGCTGCAGCGCCTTGCGCGCGCCTGGGATCCGGCGCGACTCGACGCGCTCTTGCTGATGCAGCGCACCGTGACCGCGCTCGGCTATGAAGGACTCGGCGATTTCACGGTCGATCCCTTCGGTCGCGTCCGCCGCCGCGGCGAGCGTGAGGTGGCGCCGCATCTCTTCGCCGGGATCGAGATTTTGAGCCGGCGGATCTTCGACGGCGCGCCCGAGGGGCCGTTTTCGCTCAATAGGCTCTGGAACAAGGCGATCGCCGCTGCCCGACTCGAGGCCCTGATCCATGACGGCGAATGGTTTCATGTCGGCACGCCGCAAGGACTCGCTTTGAGCGAAGAGCGGCTGCGCCATCACGGGGTTTGGCGCTAGACTCCGCTATCGAGCGAGGGCGCCGTCCGAGGCGCCACGTCTTGCGGAGTAAGATTGAGTTCGATGCCCCCTTCGGTTTTTGCGATCCCGTTCGATCAGCCGTTTCTTGATACGCTCGTTTCCGGGCTGATGCGGCGCGCGGGCAAGGACCCGCTGGCGCTAACACGCATGACCGTGCTCTTGCCGACGCGCCGCGCGGCACGTTCCTTGCGCGAAGCCTTCCTGCGGGCCGGCAACGGCAAGGCGCTGCTGTTGCCGCGCATGATCCCGGTCGGCGATCTCGATCCCGAGGAGCTGGCGCTGCTCGGCGATGAAGGCGAGGCGGGCGGCGCCGGCTTCGATCTGCCGCCGGCGATCTCAGACCTGCGCCGCCGCCTTTCCCTAACGCAGCTGGTGCATGCCTTCGCGCGCCGGATCGGCAATCCGATCGCTTGGGGTCAGGCGGCGCCGCTCGCGGCCGAGCTTGCGCGGTTCATCGACGAGGTCCAAGCCGAAGGACGCGACTTCCGTCATCTCGCCGATCTTGCGCCGGAGAAATATGCGAAACATTGGCAAGAGATCCTCAAATTCCTTGCCATCGTCACCGAGCACTGGCCGAAGCTCCTCGACGAACTCGGATGTCTCGACCCGGCCGAGCGCCGCAACCGGCTCCTTGCCGCGCAAGCTGCGGCGTGGCGCGCGGACCCGCCGGCCGATCCAGTGATCGCCGCCGGCATCACCGGCGGCATACCGGCGGTGGCCGACCTCATGGCCGTGGTCGCGACTCTGCCGCAAGGCGCGGTGGTCTTGCCGGGGTTCGATGCCGCGCTCGATGGCGCGAGCTGGGAAGAGATCCTCCTCGATCCCGCACATCCGCAGCATCTTGCCGCACGTTTCTTGGCACGGCTCGAGATCGAGCCGAAAGAGGTCCAGCTTTGGACGGCAGCGCCGCCATCGAGCCCGCGCGCGCGTCTCGTGCGCGAGGCGCTGGCACCGGCCTCGCTCAGTCATCGCTGGCGCTTCATCGCGGGTCTCGATGAGACGGCGCTGCAAGGATTGCGGCGGCTCGATTGCCCGGGCCCGCAAGAAGAAGGCCTCGCCATCGCGCTGCTCTTGCGCGAGCGGCTCGAGCGCCCGGGCGAGACCGCGGCGCTCATTACGCCGGATCGCGCGCTCGGTCGGCGTGTCGCTGCGGAGCTCAAGCGCTGGAACATCGATATCGATGATTCGGCCGGCGTGCCGCTCAACAAGACGCCGCCCGGCGTGTTTCTCCGCCTTGTTCTTGACATGGTCGCGCAAGAGCTCGCGCCCTTGCCGCTGCTGGCGGCGCTAAAGCATCCCCTCGCCGCCGGCGGCCGCGCGCCCGGCGCCTTTCGCGAGCTTGTGCGCACGCTCGAAATCGCGGCGCTGCGCGGCCCCCGGCCCGAACCCGGCTTTGACGGCTTGCGCAAGGTCCTGGGCGTGGGCGCGAAGCCCTTGCATGTGCTGATCGACCGGCTGCAGACGGCGCTGGCGCCGCTGTCAACGGCGCTCGCCGCGCGCGAGATCCGTCTCGACGCGTTGGTGGCCGCGCATATCGCCGCATGCGAGGCGCTTGCCACGCGCGAGGACGGGCCGGGCGCGCAGTTCCTGTGGCGCGAGCCGGCGGGCGAGGCGGCAGCCCTGTTCCTCAACGAGCTCCTGCAACATTCGGCCGATTTTCCGCTGCTCGCCGGTAGCGAATATCCGGCGCTGTTCGAGGCGCTGTCGTCAGGGCCGATAGTGCGGCCGCCCTATGGCCGCCACCCACGGCTGTTCATTTGGGGCCTGCTCGAAGCGCGGCTGCAGCACGCCGATCTCGTTGTTCTCGGTGGGCTCAATGAAGGTGTATGGCCGGTTGCGACGCAAAGCGATCCGTGGCTGTCGCGACCGATGCGCCAGGAATTCGGCTTGCCCCCGCCCGAGCGCCGTGTCGGCGCGGCGGCGCTTGATTTCGCGCTCGGCATGGGCGCGCGCGAGGTGGTGATGACGCGGGCAGCACGCGTCGAGGGAACGCCGACCGTGCCCTCGCGCTGGCTGTTGCGCCTCGATACCGTGCTGACCGCGATTGGCCTCGAGGGCAAACTTGCTTCCCGGACGGAAGCACTCGATTGGCAGCGTCTCATCGACGAGCCCACCGCCGCGGTGCCGATTTTGCCGCCGGCACCGTGCCCGCCCGTCGCTGCGCGCCCCCGCAAGCTGTCGGTCACCGAGATCGAGACCTGGCGCCGCGATCCTTACGCGATCTACGCGAAGCACGTGCTGCGCCTCAAGGCGCTCGACCCGATCGACGCCGATCCCGGTGCCGCCGATCGCGGCCTCATCATTCACGCGGCGCTTGCCAAGTTCCTCCACGCTTACCCGAAGCGGCTGCCACCGGACGCCGCTGCGCAGCTCGAAGCGATCGGCCGGGAATGTTTCGGTCAGGCCTTGGCGCGTCCCGGCGTCTGGGCCTTCTGGTGGCCGCGCTTTCAGCGCATCGCCGATTGGGTCATCGCTGAGGAAGCGCGCCGCCGTCCGCTGCTCGACGATATCCACGCCGAAATTTCCGGCAAGCTGGTGCTGAAGGGCCGGGCGGGGAATTTTGAGCTGACGGCGCGCGCCGATCGTCTCGAGCGCCGCCGCGACGGCGCGGTCGCGTTGATCGATTACAAGACCGGCACGCCGCCGACGGGCCCCGAAGTCGCGCAAGGCTACGCGCCGCAATTGCCGCTCGAAGCGGCGATCGCCGAAAACGGCGGCTTCGCGCTGATCGCACCGGCGTCGATTGGAGAGCTTGCCTTCTGGCGCTTGAGCGGTGGCGATCCCGCGGGCGAAGTCAAATGGCCCGAAAGCGATCCCCAAAAGCTGCGCGCTCTCATCGCCGCCGCACTCGCCGGCGTGCAGGAGCTCATCGCGGCCTTTGATGATCCGGCGATGCCCTATCGCGCCGTGCCGATTCCAAATCAGGCGCCGCGCTATTCCGACTACGCACATTTGGAGCGCGTGAAGGAATGGCTGGCCGGCGATGAGGTGGAGGAATGAACGACACCGTTCTCGATCCCGGGCAGCAGCAGCGCCGTGCCTATGATCGCCGCGCCTCCGTCTGGGTTGCGGCGTCGGCCGGCACCGGCAAGACCAAGGTTCTGACCGATCGCGTCTTGGCGCTTCTGCTTCACGGCAGCGAGCCGTCGCGTCTTCTCTGCCTCACCTTCACCAAGGCGGCGGCGGCGGAGATGTCGAACCGCATCAATCAGCGTCTGAGCCAATGGGCGGTCGCGGGCGATGGCGTGCTGGCTCAGGAAATTCAGGCGCTCACCGGCGCGATGCCCGATCGCGATCAGCTCGATCACGCGCGCCGGCTCTTCGCGCGCGTGCTTGATGCGCCGGGCGGGATGACGATCGCCACTATTCATGCTTTTTGCCAGTCTTTGCTGCGGCGCTTTCCGCTCGAGGCCGGCGTGCCACCGCATTTCGAACTGATGGACGAGCGCTCGAGCGGTGAGGCGCTCGAAGCGGCGCGTGAGGCAGTGCTCGAGCGGGCGCGGGCTCGGATCGAGCCTCCATTATCCGAGGCGCTCGACGAAGTCGTGCAACATGTCCACGAATTGAGCTTCGTCGAGCTCTTGGCCGAGCTCGCGGTCGAGCGCTCGCGCATCGCGCGGCTCCTGGCGCATGGCTCCGACCGCTTTGCGGCGGCGCTGCGGCGCGTCTTGAATCTGCCCGAAGGCGAGACGGTCGACAGCATCATCACCGCGGCCTGCGCTGGCTGCGACGAGACGGGATTGCGCGCGGCGGCGCGCGCCATGCTCGCGAGCCAGAGCCTGCGCGATCGCGAGCGCGGCGGGCTGATCGCCGCTTGGCTGGCAAAGAGCGCCGCCGAGCGCCGTGTCGGATTCGAGATCTATCTGCGCGCTTTCTTCACGGCCGACGGCCCGCGCTTTAAAGAAATCGTCACCTTATCGCTCGCGCGGGAAGATCGCGCCACCGCCGCGGCGGTCGCAGACGAGGCCGAGCGGTTGCAGAAAATCCGCGAGCGCTGCTGCGCCGCGGAGATTTATGCGGCGACCACGGCGTTGGTGCGGCTCGCTGGCGCGATGCTGACCGAATATGAGCGGCACAAGGCGACGCGCGCTTTGCTCGATTACGACGATCTCGTCTTGAGGACACGCGACCTCTTGCGCCGTCCCGGCATCGCGCCTTGGGTCCTGTTTAAGCTCGATGGCGGGCTCGATCACATCCTGATCGACGAGGCGCAGGACACCAATCCCGAGCAGTGGGAGATCGTGAAGCTCATCGCCGAGGAATTCTTTGCCGGCGAAGGCGCGCGCGCGGTCGAGCGCACCATCTTCGTCGTCGGCGACGCCAAGCAATCGATCTACAGTTTCCAGCGCGCCGATCCGGCGAAGTTCATGGAGATGCGCGCCTATTTCGAAGCGACGATCGCGGCGGCGCGCGCCCACTGGCGCGTTGTGCCGCTCGAGATTTCCTTCCGCTCCGTGGCGGCTGTTCTTCG
>CAYMNX010000802.1:0-1727 GCA_964391905.1 uncultured Rhizobiaceae bacterium | reverse complement strand
GGTCAAATCCTGCATCAGCACCCGCGCCGGCAGAAAGGCGATCTCGCGCTCGGAGCTGCGCGTCTTGAGCCATTGCGCCAAGGCCTTGATGTCGTCGACGGTCACCGTGCGGCCGTTTTCCAGCCGGATCAGATTCTCGAGCAGCACCTTCATCGAGAAGGGAAGGCGCGAAATATCGCCGAGCCCGGCCGCCTGGGCCGCGGCCTCAAGGCTGAAATAATCGTAGCTCTTGCCGCCAAGGCTGAGCGTGCGACGGGTTTTGAGGGAATCGTGGCCGGCGACGGGCACCTTCGTTCTCCTTGTCGGGAAAGGGTCTTAATCCTTGCTGCTACCGCCTTTGGCGCATGAGATCAAGTTTGCCACGACGGCGTTGTTCGATCTTTGCGCAACTGAAAATTCGCTTGCGCTCGCAATATGTTAGGAGGATAGCGCGGCGCCAACGGTGGCGAAATACCATGCTTTCGCCACGATTCCTTCGTCGCCGTGTCGCATTCCTCCTGTTTCCTACGCGCGGGTGAGAAGGGCCGCTGGCTTTTCTCCCTCTCCGTAGCGGTCATTCCCCCCGACCGCTCGTTACGCGGCCTCGGTTCCCCCGACCGAGGCCGCTTTTCTTTTGGCGAGCGGATCTTGGCGGCAGCCTTTCTTTGCACGAGGCAACGCGGCACAATCCCGCCGCCCAATGCCCCACCCCTTAGCTCGTGCCTCAGAAGATTCTCTGCCCACCGCGCCGCCGCTTCATGGCTTCGCCGGTCGCGACCTTACCTGTCGCCGCGGCGAGCGACTCGTCTTCCGTCGGCTCGATTTCACCTTGGCGCCGGGCGGCGCTTTGATCCTGACGGGGCCCAATGGCAGCGGCAAATCGAGCCTCTTGCGCATCATGGCCGGGCTTACGCCGCCCACCGCCGGAACCTTGTTCTGGAATGGCGAGCGCCTTGCCGATGCGGCGGAGCCCCATCGCGTCCGGCTGCACTTCATTGGCCATGCCGATGCGGTAAAGCCGACATTCTCGGTTGTCGAGACACTGCGCTTTTGGGCGCGCATGCGCGGCGGCAGGGGCGGCGATATCGATGCGGCGCTCGACCAATTCGGTCTGCATGCGGCCGCCGATCTGCCATGCCGCTACCTTTCGGCCGGGCAAAGGCGGCGCTTGACCCTGGCGCGGCTCCTCGCCAGCGCAGCGCCGCTTTGGCTCCTCGACGAGCCGACGACGGGTCTTGATACCGAGGGCACAGAGCAGCTTCTCGTCGCAATCGCCAACCACCGCCGCCGCGGCGGCTTGGTTGCGCTCTCGACTCATGCGGCGCTCGATATTCCCGGCGCGACCTTTCTCTCACTCGCGACGTTTCGCCCGAAGGTTGCCGATATGGCCGAGGAAATCGCGTGAGCTCCTTTTTCCTATTGGTCGCGCGCGATCTGCGACTCGCGCTGCGTCAAGGCGGCGATGCGGCGATGGTGGTCGGTTTCTTCGTCATAACCGTGATCCTGTTTCCGTTTGGCGTCGGGCCCGAACCCGAATTGCTGCAGCGCATCGCCGCGGGTGTCGTCTGGGTCACAGCGCTGCTGGCGGCGCTCCTGTCCTTGGAGCGGCTATTTCAGGGCGATTATGAGGATGGCAGCCTCGAAGCGCTCATTCTCCTGCCGCTGCCACTCGAAGCGCAGATTTTGGCGAAATGTCTCGCGCATTGGCTCGTGACTGGGCTGCCCTTGACCTTGGTCGCGCCGCTGCT